>JAFEDW010000059.1 GCA_018241455.1 Pseudomonadota bacterium
GTGGGGTGCCGCAACGCAAAGCTGGATGATGTTCGCGATCATCTTCGTCAACATCCTCGGCGCCACGGTCGGCGCCGCGATCCAGAGCATCATCTCCAGCGCCGCGGATGCGCACGAGCAGGGCAAGACGCTCGGCGCGGTCGGCGGCCTCAACAGCCTGATGGCGGTGCTGGCGCCGCTCATCGCCTACCTGCCGCTGCAGATGGTCTCGCACCTGCCGCGCGGCGACTGGCGGATCGGCGCGCCGTTCTACCTGTGTGCGCTGCTGCAGGCCACCGCGCTGGTGCTGACGATCGCGCATTTCCGCCGCGAACGAATCGCACGCCGCTCAGTGACTGCCGCCGCCAGCTAGTGCGCGCGGCGCAACGCGGTGGCGGCCGCGTAGCAACGCTTAGGCTGCGAGCTACAGGATGTAGCGGCTCAGGTCCTCGTCCTTGGCCAGGTTGCCGAGGTGCGCATCGACGTAGGCCGCATCGACGCTGATCGACGTGCCGCGCCGCTCGCTGGCGTCGAACGAACCGGATTCCAGCAGGCGCTCCATGACCGTGTGCAGCCGGCGCGCGCCGATGTTCTCGGTGCGCTCGTTCACATGGTGCGCGAGCTCGGCGATGCGGCGCACGCCGTCGGTGGTGAACTCGAGCTGCACGTCTTCCGTCTTGAGCAGCGCGCGGTACTGCGCCGTCAGCGAGGCATCGGGTTCGGTCAGGATGCGCACGAAATCGTCGACCTTCAGCGTGTCGAGTTCGACGCGGATCGGGAAGCGCCCCTGCAGCTCGGGGATCAGGTCCGATGGCTTCGCCATGTGGAAGGCGCCCGAGGCGATGAACAGCACGTGGTCGGTCTTGATCTGGCCGTACTTGGTGCTGACCGTGCAGCCCTCGACCAGCGGCAGCAGGTCGCGCTGCACGCCCTCGCGCGACACGTCGGCGCCGATGGTCTCCTGGCGGCGGCAGATCTTGTCGATCTCGTCGATGAACACGATGCCGTTCTGTTCGGCATTGGCGAGCGCGCGCGCCTTCAGCTCCTCCTCGTTGACGAGCTTGCCGGCTTCTTCCTCGGTGAGGAGCTTCAGCGCTTCGCGCACCTTGACGCGGCGCGCCTTGCTGCGCGCGGCCCCCAGGTTCTGGAACATCGACTGCAGCTGTTGCTGCATCTCCTCCATGCCGGGCGGGGCCATGATATCGATGCCGGCCGGCAGCGCGCGCAGCTCGATCTCGATCTCGCGCTCGTCGAGCTCGCCGCGCAGCAGCAGCTCGCGGAATTTCTGCCGCGTCTCGGCATCGCGCGGCTGCGCCGGCTCGTCGGTGGAGAAGCCGCTGAGCTTCGGCCGCGGCAGCAGCGCATCGAGCACGCGCTCCTGCGCCGCGGCGCGCGCCGGTTCGCGCACCTGCGCGACTTCCTGTTCGCGCGTCATCTTGACGGCGACCTCGGCCAGTTCCTTGATGATCGAATCGACCTCGCGGCCGACGTAGCCGACCTCGGTGAATTTCGTCGCCTCGACCTTGACGAACGGTGCATTCGCGAGCCGCGCGAGCCGGCGCGCGATCTCGGTCTTGCCGCAGCCGGTCGGGCCGATCATCAGGATATTCTTCGGCGTGATTTCCTGGCGCAGCGGCTCGCCGACCTGCATGCGACGCCAGCGGTTGCGCAGCGCGATCGCGACCGAGCGCTTGGCGGCGCCCTGGCCGACGATGTGCTTGTCGAGCTCCTGGACGATCTGTTGCGGCGTCACGAGGTCAGCTCCTCGATGATCAGGTTGCGGTTGGTGTAGATGCAGATGTCGGCTGCGATGTTCAATGCACGTTCGACGATATCGCGCGCGCCCAGTTCAGTGCTTTGTGCGAGCGCCAACGCGGCGGACTGCGCGTACGGGCCGCCGGAGCCGATCGCGGCGAGCTCGTGCTCGGGCTCGATGACATCGCCGTTGCCCGAGATCACGAACAGGCTCTGCGGGTCGCCGACCAGCAGCAGCGCTTCGAGGCGGCGCAGGTAGCGGTCGGCGCGCCAGTCCTTGGCGAGCTCGATCGCCGCACGCGTCAGGTTCCCGAATTTCTCCAGCTTGCCCTCGAAGCGCTCGAACAGCGTGAAGGCATCGGCCGTGCCGCCGGCGAATCCCGCCACGACCTTGCCGCCGGCCAGCCGCCGCACCTTGCGGGCGTTGGACTTCATGACCGTGTTGCCGAGCGTCACCTGGCCGTCGCCCCCCAAGGCGATGGCGCCGTTGCGGCGCACCGCGAGGATCGTCGTGGAGTGCGGGTCGAAGACCTGGCTCATCAGCAGCCCCTTTGTTTACAGAGAGTTAGCCGCGCCGGCGGGCGCGCGGATGCGAACTTTCGTAAATGCGGGCGAGATGCTGGAAATCAAGGTGGGTGTAGACCTGCGTGGTCGAGATGCTGGCGTGGCCGAGCAGTTCCTGCACCGCGCGCAGGTCGCGGCTCGACTCGAGCAGGTGCGTCGCGAACGAGTGCCGGAACAGGTGCGGGTGCACGCCCTGCGGCAAGCCCTGCGCGCGTGCATGGCGCGCGACCAGCAGTTGCACGGCGCGCGCGCCGATGCGCCGGCCGCGATGATTGATGAACACCGCGGTTTCGCCGGGGGCCGCGAGCGCGGCACGTTCGCGCAGCCAGCCGCGCAGCGCCGCCACGGCCTGCTTGCCGACCGGCATGACGCGTTCCTTGCGGCCCTTGCCGAGCACGCGCACGGTGCGATCGGCGAGGCTCAGGTTCTCGAGCTCGAGGCCGGTCAGCTCGGCGAGGCGCAATCCCGACGAATACAGCAGTTCCATCATCGCCAGGTCGCGCCACTCGAGCGCATTGCGCGGCGTCAGCGACAGCAGCCGCCCCATCTGGTCCACGTCGAGCGTGTGCGGCAGCCGTTTGCCCGCCTTGGGCGCGCTGATGCCGACCGCGGGATTGTGCGTGACCGCGCCTTCGCGCATCAGGAAGCCGAAGAAGGTGCGCACCGCCGACAGGCGACGCTGCACGCTGCGCGCCTGCAACCCGCCGGCGTGGCTGCGCGCCGCGAAGCTGCGCACATGCTGCGCGTCGATGCGCGCCCAGTCGTCGAGCTGTTGTTGCGCGCACCACTGCGCGAAGGCGTCGAGCTCGCGCCGGTAGGCGCTGACCGTCAGCGGCGAGAGGCGGCGTTCAGCCGCGAGGTGCTGGTGGAACCGCTCGATCCAGTTCAAGGGCGCGCGAGGTTCATGGGCGCGTGAGCGAATCCGCGATCAGTTCGGCCATGCGCGACAGGAATTCGGTGCTCATGCCGGGATGGAAATGATCGCGGTCGACGCTGCCGATCGCCAGCAGTCCCGGCGGCGACAGGGAATTCAGCGGGATCAGCGCCACCGAGCCGATGGCCGCGGCATCGTTGCCGAACAGGAAATCGCGCTGGCTGTCGCGCACCTGGCCGCAGCGCGGCTTGCCACTGCTGAACAGCGATTCGAAACTCTTGAGGATCGCATCGTCGGCCGCCACGGCCCGCACGAAACGGCTCGGCGCGTCGCCGGCCGGCACTGCGGCGGATGCAGCCGGCAGCACGAGCACGGCGTGGTAGGCGTCGAAATCCTCGCGCAGGCTGGCCTCGACCTGCGCGAGCGCCTGCTCGCGGTTCGAGGTGCGCACCAGCCGCCGCGTGAAGCGGTGGATCTTGTCGGCCAGCGCGTCGTTGGCGCGCGCGACGCGCACGAATTCCGCCAGCTTCTGCTCGCTGGCCGCCTGCTTCTCGCGCAACACCTCCACCTGGCGCTCGATCAGCGAGACCGTCGTGCCGGTGCGTGGATGCACCAGCCGCAGCCGCGTCAGCAGCTGCGGGTGCCGGTCGAACAGGTCGGGATGTTGCTGCAGGTACTGGCCGATCGCCTGCTCGTCGATGCTGTCGGCGCTGAGTTCTTGCGCGGGTTTGCTGCTCATCCTGTTCGATCCTCTCGAGGCAAAAACGGATTCAGATGTCGGCCTGGCCGGTGAACGCGACGATCGCCGGGCCGGTGAGCCAGACGGGCTCACCGGCACCCTGCCAGTGTACGCTGAGCCGGCCGCCGGGAACATGCACCTCGACATCGGATCCGAGCAGGCCAAGGTTGCGCCCGACGGCCACCGCGGCGCAGGCGCCGGTGCCGCAGGCGAGCGTTTCGCCAGCACCGCGCTCGTACACGCGCAACCGGATGTGCGCGGCATCGACGATCTCCATGAACCCGACGTTGACCTGGCGCGGAAAACTCGCGTGCGCCTGCAGCGCGTGGCCGATGCGCTCGACCGGCGCGCTTTCGACCGCGGTGACGCGCAGCACGGCGTGCGGATTGCCGATCGACACCGCGCCGAACTCGATCGGTTCGCCGGCCACCTGCAGCGAATAGTTCGCCTCGGCCGCCGCGGCGAGGAACGGCAGCGCGCGCGGCTCGAAATCCGGCACGCCCAGGTTGACCGACACGCGGCCGTCGGCGTGCACGCGCGCGGCGACCGTGCCGCCGGTGCTGCCCATCAATACCGATCCATCGGCGCTCACGCGGCCGCGCAGTTGCAGGTAGCGCGCCACGCAACGCGCGCCGTTGCCGCTTTGTTCGACCTCGCCACCGTCCGCGTTGAACACACGGTAATGCACGGCCGTGCCGGCGAGGCGCGGCGGCTCAAGCACGAGCGCCTGGTCGAAGCCGACGCCGGCGTGGCGATCGGCGAGCGCGCGCCATTGCGCCACGCTCGGCAGCGCGGCGCCCGCTGGCGCCTCGAGCAGCAGGAAATCGTTGCCGAGGCCGTGCAATTTCGTGAACTCGATGTGCATCGGTGCGGAATGCAAGGTGGCTGCGTCGACTCAGGCGCCACGCAAGGCCGCCACCGCCTGCGTCCACAGCGCTTCGGTCGCCGCGGCCACGACGCGTTCGCCGGACTGGTTCGTCAGCGGCCGGCCCTCCCAATCGCTGATGCGGCCGCCGGCGCCCTGCACGACGGGCACCAGCGCCTGGAAATCGTGGGGTTTCAGCGCACTCTCGATCACCAGGTCGCAATGACCCGAGGCCAGCAGGCCGTAGATGTAGCAGTCGCCGCCGTAGCGGCGCAGCTGCACGCGGCGCGCGCAGGCCTCGTAACGGCGCAGTTCGTCGCCGCGAAAGCATTCGGTCGTGGTGCAGTAGAGGCGCGCCTGCTCCAGCGCGGCGCAGCCGCTGGTGCGCGCCGGCGCGCCGTTGAAAGTGGTCGCCATGCCTTCGGCGCCGACCCAGCGCTCGCCCATCGCCGGCGCTTCGATGATGCCGAGCACCGAGCGTCCCTGCTGCTCGAGCGCGATCAGCGCGCCGAACAGCGGAAAGCCGGTGACGAAGCTCTTGGTGCCGTCGATCGGATCGAGCACCCAGCTGAAGTCCGCGCCGGCCTCGGCGCCGAACTCCTCGCCGCGGATCGCGTGCCCCGGAAATCCGGCGCGGACCAGGCGGCGCATTTCGGTCTCGATGGAACGGTCGGCGATCGTGACCGGGCTGGAGTCGGCTTTCTGTTCCACCTCGATCGGCTGGCGGAAATACTGGCGGGCGATGCCGCGCGCCGCGTCCGCCAGCGAGTGCGCGAGGGCCAGTGCGCGCGGAAAATCGGCGTGCCGGGCGTAACTCATGCGCTCCAGTATAATCAGCCGCGCGCAGCCGCAGGAAAAACAATGCATGCCGGATAAGAACCCGTTTCCCACGCAGGCGCGCGCGGTGATCATTGGCGGCGGCATCGTCGGCTGTTCGACCGCGTACCACCTCGCCAAGCTCGGCTGGAAAGATACGGTGCTCATCGAGCGGCACAAGCTCACCTCGGGTTCGACGCACCATGCCGCCGGCCTGGTCGGGCAACTGCGCAGCAGCGCGAACATCACGCAACTGCTCGGCGCCTCGGTGCAGCTCTACGACACGCTCGAGGCCGAAACGGGGCTGGCGAGCGGCTGGAAGATGAACGGCGGCTTGCGCCTGGCGTGCACGAGCGCGCGCTGGATCGAACTGAAGCGGCAGGCGACGACGGCGCGCTCGTTCGGGCTCGAGGTGCAGCTGCTCTCGCCGCGCGAAGCGCAGGCGCTGTGGCCGTTGATGGACATCGCCGACCTGGTCGGCGCAGCGTTCCTGCCGACCGACGGGCAGGTGAACCCTTCCGACATCACGCTGTCGCTGGCGAAAGGCGCGCGGCTGCGCGGCGCGCGCTTGTTCGAGGATACGACCGTCACCGGCATCGAGATCGAGCAGGGCCGCGTGGCCGCGGTGCTGACCAGCGCCGGCCGCGTCGCCTGCGAAGTGGTCGTCAATTGCGCCGGCCAGTGGGCGCGACAGGTCGGTGCGCTCGCCGGTGTCAACGTGCCGTTGGTGTCCGTCCAGCACCAATACCTGATCACCGAGGCGATTCCAGGCATTACGCGTGGACTGCCGACCTTGCGCGATCCCGATCGGCTGACCTACTACAAGGAGGATGTCGGCGGGCTCGTCATGGGCGGCTACGAACCGAACCCGCGGCCCTGGGCGGTCGACGGATTCCCCGACAACTTCAATTTCCAGTTGCTGCAGCCGGACTGGGATCACTTCCAGCCGATCCTCGACCTGGCGTTGCCGCGCGTGCCGGCGCTGGCGGGCGCCGGCGTCAAGGAGCTGATCAACGGGCCGGAGAGCTTTACGCCGGATGGCAATTTCATCGTGGGGCCGGCGCCGAACCTGGCAGGGTTCTACATTGGCGCCGGCTTCAACGCCTTCGGCATCGCCTCGGGTGGCGGCGCCGGCAAGTTGCTGGCGGAGTGGATCGTCGGCGGCGAGGCGCCGTTCGATGCGTGGCCGGTGGATTCGCGCCGCTTCGGCGCGCCGCACACCGATGTCGACTGGGTGCGCGCGCGCACGCTGGAGCTGTACGGCAAGCACTACACGATTGCCTGGCCTGGTGAGGAACACGTGTCTGGCCGTCCGCTGCGCCGCTCACCGCTGTACGAGCAGCTCAAGGGGCAGGGCGCGGTGTTCGGCGAAAAGCTTGGGTGGGAGCGGCCCAATTGGTTCGCGGCCGCGGGTGAGGGTGCGCGCGACGAATACAGCTTCACGCGCCCGAACTGGTTCGCAGCCGTGGCGCGCGAATGCCAGGCGGCGCGCGAACGCGTCGCGCTGTTCGACGAGAGTTCGTTCGCGAAATTCCAGCTCAGCGGCCGCGATGCCGAACGCGCCATGGGCTGGATCTGCGCCAACGACGTTGCGCGGCCGGTCGGATCGCTCATCTACACGCAGATGCTGAACGCGCAGGGCGGCATCGAGTGCGACCTGACGGTGGCACGGCTCGCCTCGGACCAGTACTACCTCATCACCGGCACCGGATTCGCGACGCATGATTTCGACTGGATCGCGCGCCACATTCCGGCCGGGCTCGATGCGCGGTTGACGGATGTGACCTCAGCGTACGCGGTCTTGGCGCTGATGGGGCCGCACGCGCGCGAGGTGCTGGCCACGCTCACGCGCGATGAGATCGGCAACGCCGCGTTTCCGTTCGGACAGGCGCGGCGCCTGCAGGTGGCGGGCGCGCCGGTGCTGGCGCTGCGCGTCACCTACGTCGGCGAGCTCGGCTGGGAGCTGCACGTGCCGGTCGAATTCGCCGCCACCGTCTACGCCGCGATCATGTCGGCGGGCGCGGCGCACGGCATCGCCAACGGTGGCTACCGCGCGATCGAATCGCTGCGGCTCGAGAAAGGCTATCGCGCCTGGGGCGCGGACATCGGTCCCGACCACACGCCCTTCGAGGCTGGCCTCGGATGGGCGGTCAAGCTCAAGACCTTGCAACCGTTCATGGGTCGCACGGCGCTCGAACAGCGTGCCGGCTCGCCGCTGAAGAAATGGCTGTGCACGTTCGCCGTCGATGATGCCGCCGTGATGGCCGATGGATCGCCGCTGGTGCTGCTCGGGCGCGAAACGATTTATCGCAACGGCGAGCGCGTCGGCTGGCTCGGCAGCGGCGGTTACGGCCACGCGCTGAAGACGCACATCGGGTTAGGGTACGTGCGGCGCGCAGCGGGCGTGACGCGCGAGTACTTGACCAGCGGAAGCTACGAGCTGGAGGTGGCGACCGAACGCGTGCCGTGCGCACTGCACCTCGGGCCCTTGTACGACCCGCAGATGCTGCGCATCAAGGCCTAGGGCCCGTACACACCTAGGGCCCGTTCGAGCCTGCTCTGGAATCCAGCGCGGCTTCGGCCTTTGCGATGGCGGCGCTGCGGGCCGCGATCGATGCGCCGATCGGCGGACCCTGGAAGCGCCGCCGCTCAAATGCGAACCACACAATCGCCGTCAGCACGAGGAATCCGACCGTGACGTCGAGCGCCTTGTCGTTCGGCGGCTGCACGCCGATGACGAAGATCAGCACCATCGAGAGCATCGACAGCAGCGCCGCGAGCGTGTAGCCGCCGCGGCCCAGGTTCCACGGGCCCATGCGCGGCCAGCGCGGTCCGCCGAAGGCGGCGAGGCCCAGCGCAATCGGGATCGCGAACGAGAAGAACAAGAAGATGACCGTGCAGGAAACAACGACGGTGAAAATGGGTGTATGCCCGAAGCGTTCCACGTACAGCGCGCCCCAGACGAACAGCATCGAGGCGATCGCGCCGGTCCAGATCGCCGCCACCGGCGTGCGATGCCTCTGCGAGACCCGCGCCAGAGTGGTTGACAACGGCAGGCCACCGTCGCGCGAGAAGGCGTAGATCATGCGCGAGGTGGAGGTGACGGTCGCCAGTCCGCACAACACCTGCGACAGCAGGATCAGCGCGTACAGCAGTTCGCGCCAGAACGCGCTCACGCGTTGCTCCATGGCCCAGAAGAACACGTTCCAGCCCTGGCCGGCGGCGGCGCCGAGGTCGGGAATCATGAACAGGAAGGCGATGAGGAACAGGTAGCCGAACACGCCCGACCAGAGGATCGAGGAGACGATGCCGCGCGGGACGGCCAGCGGCGCGTTGCGCGTTTCTTCCGACGTATGCGCCGAGGCGTCGTAGCCGGTGATCGTGTAGATCGGCAGCAGCAGGCCCAACAGGAAGATCCAGCCGCTGCTGTCGGTGTGCGGCCAGACATTGGCGCCGGTGGCGCCGGAGTAATTACCGAAGGTCCACAGCCGCGAGATTTCGAAGTGTTGCGTGCTGCCAAGGCACACGAGCGTCAGCAACACCGCCGTGCCGAAGATCAGGTAGCCGGAGAAATCGGTCAGCTTCGCGGTCAGCGAGATGCCGAAGTGGTTGACCAACGCCTGCGCGACCGTCACGACGGCGAGGAACAGCACCAGCAGCGTCATCGAATCGGTGAGCTGCAGCCGTGGCCCGAAGGCGCCGAGGAAGAAATTGTAGGCGCCGACGTTGATCGAGCCGAGCACCGTGACCAGACCCAGCAGGTTGAACCAGGCGGTGAGCCAGCCGGTGAAGCGATTGCCGAGGATCGAACCCCAGTGGTACAGCCCGCCTGCGGTCGGGAACGCCGAGGCGATCTGCGCCATCGCGACTCCGAACGAGCCGGAGATCAGCACGCCGAGCGGCCAACCGAGCCCGATCGCGGCGCCGCCGGCGCCGGATGTCGCCTGCGCGAGCGAATTGATGCCGCCGGCGAGGATGCAGATGATCGAGAACGAAATGGCGAAATTCGAGAAGCGCCCCAGCCGGCGCGAGAGTTCCTGCGCGTAGCCCATGCCGTGGAGGATCTGTACGTCGGCGTCGTCGCTCACAGGCGGAAACGCTCCTTCAGTTCGCCCGCCAGCCGGCGGCTGACATCCAGTTTCTCGCCGATGCCGCGCACGACGACGCGGTATTGGCCCTCGGCGTCGCGTTCGATCGCGGCGAGCGCGTGGATCGCGACCAGCGCATTGCGGTGCACGCGCACGAACTGCGCCGGGAACTCCTCTTCGAGCGCGCGCAGGCTGTCCTCGATCAGGTCGGTGCCGGCACGGTGCCGCACGGTGGTGTATTTCTGGTCGGCGGCGAAATAGTAGATCTCGGGCAGCGGGATCAGCCGCACCGCATCGCCGA
>JAFEDW010000005.1 GCA_018241455.1 Pseudomonadota bacterium
ACGGCGAGCGAAGTCGGATTGACGACCGCGATCACCAGCGCGCCGCGCGCATGCGCCCAGTCGGTGAGCGCATCGACATCCTCGAGATTGCCGAAGAAATTCGGCTGCTGGATCACCAGCGCCGTGACATCCTGGCCTGCGTAGGCCGCGAGCGCCTCCACGGCGGTCTGGCCGCGCTCGCGCGCGTACGGAATCTCCTCGAGCTTCAGCCCCTGCCCGCCTGTGGACGCCTGCACGACCGCGCGATAGTGCGGGTTCAGCGTGCGCGGCATCAACACGCGGCCCGCGGTTGATTTGCGGTTCGCGCGCACCGCCATCAGGCAGGCCTCCGCGACCGCCGTCGCGCCGTCGTACACGGATGCGTTCGCGACTTCGGCGCCGGTCAGCGCCGTGATCATCGACTGGTATTCGTAGATCGTCTGCAGCGTGCCCTGGCTGGCCTCGGCCTGGTAAGGGGTGTAGGCGCTGTAGAACTCGCCGCGCGAGACGATCGCCCACACCGCGGCCGGGATGTGGTGTTCGTAGGCGCCGGCGCCGATGAAATTGAGCGGCCGCCCATCGAGGCGTGCGCGCGCATGCATCAGCTGCATGACCTGCTGCTCGTTCAGGCCTTCGGGCACGCCCGCCAGCGAGCGCACGCGCAGCTCCGGCGGAATCTCCTCGAACAAGGCCTCGATGTCGCGCGCGCCGATCGCGGCGAGCATGTCGGCGACGTCGGACTCGGTGTGTGGGATGAATGGCATGGGTCACCTCGCAGTGCGCGCGGGCGCGGATGCTAACCGGCGTCGGCCAGTGCGCCGTAGGCATCGGCGCCGAGCAGGTCCGCCGCGGACAGCGCGCCGCTGGGCTTGAGCCGCATGATCCAGCCGTTGCCGTACGGGTCCTGGTTGATGGTCTCGGGTGCCTGCGCCAGCGCCGTGTTGACTTCGACCACGGTGCCGGCGACCGGCGCGTACACATCGGAAGCGGCCTTGACCGATTCCACGACGGCGAAGGCCTCGCCCTGCGCGAGGTTCCGCCCGACCTCCGGCACTTCGACGAACACCAGGTCGCCGAGCGCCGCCTGCGCATGGTCGCTGATGCCGATCTCCACCGTGCCATCGGCGCGTTGGCGCAGCCATTCGTGGCTGCGCGCGTACTTGAGGTCCGCCGGTACATTGCTCATCCGCCTGACTCCTTGGGATTGCCGATCGTCCAGATTGCCCTGTCGTTCACCACGCCGCTACACCAGCACGCGCCCGTGGCGCACGAATGGCGGCCGCACGATGCGCGCGTCGAGGAGCTTGCCGCGCACGTCCACCTGCACGGTGCCGCCAACGCCCGCGGCGGCGGCCGGCACGCGCGCCAGCGCGATCGAACGCGCCAATGTCGGCGAAAACGTGCCGCTGGTGACCAGGCCGTCGCCGGCGCTGGTCGCGACGCGCTGGTGCGAGCGCATCACGGCGCGCTCATCGAGCAGCAACCCTACTGCCCGGTTCCCGCCGGCAGCACCACGTATCGACTCGAGTGCGCCGCGGCCGATGAACGGCCTGTCCGCCGGCTCGAAGGCCACGGTCCACGCCAGCCCGGTCTCGAGCGGGTGCGTGCTTTCATCCATGTCGCTGCCGTAGAGGTTCATGCCGGCCTCGAGCCGCAGCGTATCGCGCGCACCCAGGCCGCATGAGCGCACGCCTTTTGCGTTGAGCTGTGTCCAGAGCGCGTTCGCACCGGCCGCGGGCAGCGTGACCTCGAACCCGTCCTCGCCGGTGTAGCCGGTGCGCGCAATGAACCAGTCGCCGATCTGTGCGCCGCAGAACACCTCGAGCGCCAGCGCCGCCGCCGCGTCCGGTGGCGGGAGGAGCGAGGCCAGCTGTGCGCGCGCCGTCGGCCCCTGCACCGCAATCATCGCCAGCTCGGCGCGTTCGCGCACCTCGACGCCGAACGTGACCGCCTGGGCGCGCATCCACGCCAGGTCCTTGTCGCGCGTGCCGGCGTTGACGACCAGCCGGTACCACGTGGGCTCGAGGAAATACGCGATCAGGTCGTCGATGATGCCGCCGTCCTCGCGCAGCATGCAGCTGTACAGGGCCTTGCCGGGCAACGCGAGGCGCGCGATGTCGTTGGCCAGCAGCGCCCGCAGGAACTCGCGCACGTGCGGGCCGTGCAGGTCCGCGACGCACATGTGCGACACGTCGAACAGGCCGGCCGCGCGGCGCACCGCGTGGTGCTCCTCGATCTGCGAGCCGTAGTTGACCGGCATGTCCCAGCCGCCGAAGTCGACGATGCGCGCGCCAAGCGCGACATGCAGGTCGTACAGGGGTGTGCGCAATCCCAACGTTTGCTCCGGCCTCGAGTACAGGCGGTCGACCAAAAAAAAGGCGGCAGCTGCACTGCCTCGAGCAATGCACCTGCCGCCCCTCTGTCCTTCGTACCTGAGAGATCGGGCCGCGGCCTCAGAACGCATGGCCGTTGCCGCACCCCTTCGGTGGGCAGCCCCGCGCAAGTGCGCAGGCGCTGCCGCTCTCCAGAGCCCGTCGTTGATCTGCCGTTCCTGGTGCCTGAGCGTTTCCGGGCGGAATTTGCGCCTTCGGCGTCTCTCGCGAGAACTCTTCGGACCGATCCTTTGGACGGGGCACAAATCATACCAGTTGCCGCCCCGCCGCCTCTACAATTGCCGTTCATGGAGGCTCCAACCCAGCCGTTCGCGCGGCACGCGACCGTGGCGGTCGATATCGCCGGCGTGCAGGTGGGCGGCGGCGCGCCCATCGTGGTCCAGTCGATGACCAACACCGACACGGCCGACATCGCCGCCACCGTCGCACAGGTGCGCGCGCTCGCCGAGGCGGGCTCCGAACTGGTGCGCATGACGGTCAACACCGATGAGGCCGCGGCGGCGGTCGCGCCGATCCGCGATGCGCTCGCAGCGGGCGGTTGCGAGGTGCCGCTGATCGGCGATTTCCACTACAACGGCCACAAGCTGCTGCGCGAGCATCCGGATTGCGCGCAGGCACTGGCGAAATTCCGCATCAATCCGGGCAACGTCGGCCGCGGGTCGAAACGTGACACGCAGTTCGCCGAGCTGATCGAACTGGCCTGCCGGCACGACAAGCCGGTGCGCATCGGCGTCAACTGGGGGAGCCTCGACCAGGAGCTGCTCGCCCGCCTGATGGATGCCAACAGCGCGCTGCCGGAGCCGCAGAGCGCGCAGCAGGTGATGCGCGAAGCGCTGGTGCGCTCTTCGATCGACAGCGCGGCGCGCGCGGTCGAACTCGGGCTCGCCTCGGAGCGCATCATCCTGTCGGCGAAGGTCTCGACGGTGCAGGACCTGATCGCGGTCTACACCGAACTGGCCGCGCGCACGCGCCATCCGTTGCACCTGGGACTGACCGAGGCCGGCATGGGCTCGAAAGGCATCGTCGCCTCGAGCGCCGCGCTGGCGGTGCTGCTGCAACAGGGCATCGGCGACACGATCCGCATTTCGCTGACACCCGAACCGGGCGGCGACCGCCGGCGCGAAGTGATCGTCGCGCAGGAACTGCTGCAGACGATGGGCCTGCGCAGCTTCGCGCCGCTGGTCACCGCGTGTCCGGGCTGTGGCCGCACGACCAGCACCTATTTCCAGGCGCTGGCGCAGAGCATCCAGCAGCACCTGCGCGAGCGCATGCCCGCATGGCGCCGCAGCCATGTCGGCGTGGAGCGCATGGCGGTCGCGGTCATGGGCTGCGTCGTCAACGGGCCGGGCGAGAGCAAGTACGCCAACATCGGCATCAGCCTGCCGGGCACCGGCGAGCGTCCGGTCGCGCCGGTCTACGAGGACGGCGTGAAGACCGTGACGCTCAAGGGCGAGCACATCGCCGAGGAATTCCAGCAACTGGTCGAGCAATACGTCGAGCGCAGCTATCCGCGCCGCGCCCACCCCTGAGGAGCGCGCTGCCGCGCGCAGAGGAGCACAGCCATGTCCACGTTGAGCGAAAAGCGTTGCAAGCCCTGCGAAGGCGGCACCGCGCCGCTGACCGCGGCGGAGGCCCAGGCGCAGCTGGCGAAGCTGGCCAAAGGCTGGCTGCTCGATGCCGACGGCAAGAGCCTGCGGCGTGAATTCCGTTTCGTCGATTTCTACCGCACGATGAGCTTCGTCAACGCCATCGCGCACATAGCCAACCAGGATGACCATCACCCCGACCTCGAGGTGGGCTACAACTACTGCCGCGTGCGCTACAGCACGCATTCGATCGGTGGCCTGTCCGAGAACGACTTCATCTGCGCGGCGAAGATCGACCTGGTCGCGGCGTTCTAGCGGATTGCCGCTAGCGGATTTCCGCTAGGTACTGCTACGAATGGCAGCGCACCCCCGGCGGCGCTAGCCTCACATCGCTCCGGAAAAGCATGACCGGCAGCGAGGAGGCAACATGAAACTTTCAGTATGGGAACCGTTCCGCGAGATGGACCGTTTCATGTCGCGGATGAATCCCGCGCAGTTCTGGCCATCCGGCCGCGCGCTGCCGGAGCTCGTCGACGCGAAACTGCAGTGGGCGCCGAGCGCCGACATCAGCGAGACCGACCAGGAATACCTGGTGCGGGCGGAACTGCCGGCGGTGCAGAAGGACGACGTGCACGTGACGCTCGAGGACGGCGTGCTGACGATCCGCGGCGAGCGCCGCCAGCGGCAGACCGAGAAGACCGAGAAGTTCCACCGCGTCGAAAGCTTCAGCGGCGAATTCTCGCGTTCCTTCTCCTTGCCCGAGGACGTGGACGCCGCGGCGATCCGCGCCGAAAGCAAGGATGGCGTGCTGACAGTGCGCATACCGAAGCGCGCGGTTGCAAAACCGGCGCCGGTACAGATCAAGGTCAACTGACCTTGAGGCGTTTGCCGTGCCGGGGTCTCCCCCTTCCCCGGCGCGGCACATTTTTTTGATTTTTACCCGGCCAGCATGCCGATGGCGTGCCGCCAGGCACCCGGGTCGGTCAGCGCGACGAAGGCGAGGCCGGCCAGCGCGCCGCTGAAATGCGCGTCGTGGTTGATGCGGCCGCGCGCCTGGCGCGCCGCATACCAACTATAGGCCAGGTAGCCGACCGCAAACAGCGGCGCCGGAATCGGCACCGGCAGCGGCAAGATGTACAGCGACCCGGTCGGGTAGTAGACGACCGAGGCAAACAGCACTGCCAGGATCGCGCCGGACGCGCCGAGCGAGGCATAGCCCGGATCGCGGCGATGGCTCAACCACGTGCCCGCCTGGGCGACCAGCAGCCCGAATGCATACAGCACGAGGAAACGCGGCGAGCCGATCGCGCGCTCGACCAGGCGGCCGAACGACCACAGCGTGAACGCATTGAACAGCAGGTGGCCGTAGTCCGCGTGCATGAAGCCGCTGCTGATCAGCGTGCCATATTGCCGGCGCGGCAACAGCCAGTACGGTCGGAACAGGCAGCGCTCGCGCAGCTCCGGCGCGAAGCTCAGGCCCGCGACACTCACGACACCGATCACCGCCAGCAGCAACAGGGTCATGCGCGGCTCAGAACCAGCCGTAGTTGAAACTGATGCTGACGCGTTCGGCGTTGCCGCGGTTCGCGCTCACCTCGTGGCGCAACCAGCTCTCGAACAGCAGCAGGTGCCCGGCGCGCGCCGGCAGCGTCACCCAGCTGCGATTGGCGCTGCGCGGTGACGCGCGGCGGGGCGGCGCGGCCATGAAGCGCTCGAGGCGCGGGTCCTCGAATTTGAGCCCGGCGCAGCCGGCCGGTGCACGCACGTAGTAGGTGCCGCTGATCGTCGCCAGCGGGTGCAGGTGCAGGCCGTGCACGCCCTGCCGGCGCATGATGTTCACCCAGCAATCCGTCATCACCAGCCGGCGGCCGCGCAGGTCGAAATCGAGCGCACGTGCGAACGCGCGCACGTGCGCATCGAGGCGGTGCTCCAGCTCGGCGAAGGTCGGTGAAACCTGCTGCATGCGGCTGCGCGAGTTGTACGAGGTGTAGCCGCCGGCGTAGTGGCGCGCGGACCAGTTGCGCCCGAAGCGATCTTCGCGCCGCAGCTGCAGGCATTCGCGCAGCAGGCGATGGTTGAGGCCAGCGGCGGCGCCGCCGAGCGGCGCCGCATGCACCAGGGTCGGAAACAGCGTCTTCAGCGGCATGCGCGCAGCATAACCCGGCGGCGCGATCCTTGTGGTCAGCCGGCGGCCTTGCCTGCTGCCTCGATCGTCACATCGCCCGGCGCCCGGCGGCCACCGGCCGGTTGTTCGAACACCTTCTCGCGGTGATAGGCGAGGTATTCGCACTGTGCCGGATGAAACGCGCCGACATTGCGCGGCAGCGTCACGCCCCACGAGGGCAGCACGGCCGGGTTCAGGTGGCGCGCCACCAGCAATCCGCCGTCGTCCTCGAACGAGATCAGGCCGCGCTCGAACAGCTGGTCGAAATGCGGCGAGAGCAGCAGGCCGTTGGCACCGTCGAGCTTCTCCCGGTCGTTGCAGTCGCGCCAGGGCTTGATGTGCCGCGCGCGCAAATGGCGGCGGTCAGGCAATCCGGACACCCGGCACACCGCCTCGTAGCGCTCGACGTTGTCGCGGAACACGCCCAGGCCGCGGCGCGCCGCCAGCAGGCGTTTGCGCGTCAGCGCATCGAGCCCGGGACGCGCGCGCAGCGCGTGCTCGGCCACGTCGTCGGCGCGCTCGGCGCTGCGCAGCGTCGGCGCCATCAGCAACAATTCTTCCTGCTGGCCGCCGAGCAGCGTGCGCAACAGCTCCGCCAGGCGCTCGTCGATGCGCGCCAGCGCCACGCCCGGGTTCGCATCGCCGGAAGGGCGGAGCGGCGAATGCTTCGCGGGCAGCAGCGGCTTGAACACGGCGGCGTGTTCCCTGGGCCGGAGCGGCTGCAGCAGTTCCTCGAAATGCACCGGCAGGCGCCAGCCTGCGGCGCCGCGGCGCGTGCTGCGGCCGCGGCCCGTGGCGATCTTGCCGGCGGGAAAGGCCGTGCCCGCGACCAGGCCGAGCGTCGCGATGCGTCCGGCGGTGTAGACGTACACGACTTCGCCCGGCTGCGCCCGTTCCAGCACCGGATCGTCGGACCACAGGTAACCGGCGTCGAGCTCGTGACGCCGCGCCTGCGACAAGTTCACCCACCAGGCCACACGCACTCCTGCTCCGGCCGGCCGCCACCGGCCCGCCCCAATGCAGTAGATTATCGTCCTGCCGCAGGCCTTCCCGGGGGATGCATGTCTCAGTCCAGACGCTCTTTTGCCAGCGACAACGTCGCGCCGGCCGCGCCGGAGGTCATGGCCGCCCTGGGCCGCGTCAACCAGGGCAGTGTGCACTCCTACGGCGACGATCCGGAAACACAGCGGCTCACGGCCCTGGCGCGCGCGACCTTCGAGACCGAGCTGGCGATTTACCCCGTGGCCACCGGCACGGCCGCCAATGCTCTGGCGCTGGCGGTGCTGGCGCCGCCCTACGGCGGCATCTATTGCCACGCAGCGGCGCACGTCAACACCGACGAATGCGGCGCGCCGGAGTTCTACACCGGCGGCGCGAAGCTGCTGCCGCTCGCCTCGCCCGATTGCAAGCTCGACGCGCACCAGCTCGACGCACCGATCGCGCACGCCCGCGAGATGGGCGTGCATCACGTCGCGCCCGCCGCCATCAGCATCTCGCAGGCGACCGAATGGGGCACGGTCTACCAGCCGGAACAACTGCGTGCGCTCAGCGCCGCCGCACACCGGCACGGACTGCGCGTGCACATGGACGGCGCGCGTTTCGCGAACGCGGTCGCGCACCTGGGCTGCGCGCCGGCCGAGGCGAGCTGGAAATGCGGCGTGGATGTGCTGAGCTTCGGCGCCACCAAGAACGGCGCGCTCGCCGCGGAGGCGGTGATCTTCTTCGACCCCGAACTCGCGCGCGACTTTGAACTGCGCCGCAAGCGCGCCGGCCAGCTGTGGTCGAAGCTTCGCTACCTGAGCGCGCAGCTGTGCGCACTGCTCGAGCACGACCTGTGGCTGCGCCACGGACGCCACGCGAACGCGCTGGCCGCGCGGCTCGCGCAGGGCTTGCGCGAGCGCGGCCTCCGGCTGATGCATCCGGTCGAGGCCAACGAGGTGTTCGTGGCCATGCCGGTGAAGCTGGTCGCCGCGCTGCGCGCACAGGGATTCGAGTTCTATGAATGGCCGGCGCCGCGCGTCGACAACCAGCCGATCGTGCGCCTCGTGACCGCGTATGACATGGCGAGCGCCGACGTCGACGCGTTGCTCGCCGCCGTGCCGCGGGCCTGAACGGCGCCGACGCTGGCTACGTGCGGCTGACGCCGGCGGTCGGCGTGTCGTCGGCGTCCGAGTCCGTGCCCTTGAGGTTCAGCGTGGCCGTGGCGGTCGCGAGCAGCACCGTCATGCCGGCGACGAACAACAGCAGCGACACGCGCCGCACCCGCGCGCGGCGCGGCGGCGAAACCGTTTCGGTGGCGGCGAGCGCCACGATCAACGAGGCCAGCAACACCAGCACCGCGGCGACGAACAGCCACATGGCGGCATCGGTGATCGGCGCATCGATGTAGGCGAACCAGCCGAAGCCCGCGCCGATCGCGGCCAGGTTCCAGTTCACCAGTGCGCGCGCAGCGCGCCCGCCGTCAGGGCGTTCGGTCGGTTCGGGCTCGTTCATCGCTCGGCCACCCAGCGCTCCGTCAGCCGTTTGACCACGGCCAGCAGGATCGGCCCGATGAAGATGCCGGCGAGGCCGAAGGCCAGCAGGCCGCCGATCACGCCGCCAAGCACCAGCAGGAACGGCAGTTTCGCGCCGCGCTGGATCAGCCACGGGCGCAGGAATGCATCGCCGCCGGCGATCAGCACGGCCCACAGGCCGAGCACCACGGCCGTGGCGATGCGGCCCTGGAAGGCCAGCCACACGACTGCCGGCACCAGCACCGGCAGCGGACCGATCTGCATCACGCACAGCATGAACACCACCGAGGTCAGCACGCCAGCCGCTTGAATGCCGGCGGCCCACAGGCCGAGCCCGCTGAGCACCGATTGCACCAACGCCGTCAGCACGACGCCAGCCGCGATGGCGCGCATAGCCTGGCCGGCCAGCACCGCGCCCTCTTCCGCGCGCGCGCCGCCGGTACGCCGCGCCATGCGGCGCAGCGCCTGCGCCAGCGCCTCGCCGTGCCGGTAGAACACCACCACCAGCACCAGCGTCAGCAGGAATTCCAGCGTGATGCCGCCGATCGTGCCGACATGCTGGCTGAGCCACAGCGCGCCCTTGCCGATGTAGGGTTGCGCCAGCGCGGTCCAATGCTCGGGACCTTCGGCAACGACCTTGTTCCATTCAGCGGCCAGCTGCTCGCCGAACGGCAGGCGCGCGACCCACGCCGGCGGCCCGGGCCACGGACCGGCGAGCAAACGGTCGGCAAGATCGCGCAGCTCCGGCAGCCGCGTGACCAGCGTGCCGAGCAGCATTGTTACCGGCCCCACGACGGCGACCAGCAGGCCGGCGCTCATTGCCGCCACCGCCAGGTTGCGCCGGCCGCCGCACCAGCGCTCGATGCGCAGCATGATCGGCCAGGTCGCAACGACAATGATCGCGGCCCACAGCATCGCAGGCAGGAACGGCCGCAGCACCGCCAGCGTGCCCCACAGCAGCGCTACGACACAGGCCAGCAGGATGGCGTTGCCGATCAGCTGCGAGCGCGTCTCGCTCATCATGTTCATGGCGCCTCGAACCTCCGCTGTTCCGCCGGTGATTCAAGCATGACCGCGCGCTGGTGGAAATAGATGCGGCCGGCGGCCCAGCGCATCGGCTCCGTGGCCAGCGCCAGGTTGAAGAACGTATCGGACTGGAAATGGTCGAAGGCAAACCGCAACAGCCGCTTGACGCGGAAGCGCGGGTAGGTGTCGATGAATTCGCGCCGTGGATCGCCGCTGCGCCCGGCGAGGAAATCCGCGACGGCGTCGCCCGCCGCGAGCCCGTGCGCCAGCGCGGTGTGGATGCCACCGGCCGTCACCGGCGAGACCAGGCCGGCGGCATCGCCGACCAGCAGCGCACGCGCACGAGCGAGCGGCCGCACCAGTCCGCCGCAGGGAATCAATCCGGCGCGCACCGAAGCGACCGCGCGGCCGCGGAAATCGGCGATCGGCGCCAGCTTCGCCAGCAGCCCGGCCATCGCGGACTTCATCTCGGCCGCGCCCTGCGCACGCAGGCGACGCGCCAGCCCGACCTGCACGCCGTGCACGCCCTGCACCATCCAGCCGATGTAGCCGGGCATGAGCCGCCGGTCGATGAAGCAATGCAGGAAACCAGGCTCCCCCAACTGCGCGCCGGGATATTCATGCTCGATGCCGGCGAGGAACTGGCGGTTGGTCCCGAGGCCCAGCGCCTTCGCCACGCGCGAGGCCGGCCCGTCGGCACCGACGATGAAGTCGGTTCGTCCCAGCGGAGCTCCAAGGTCGTAGCCGCCTGCCAACGGCTGTGCGCCGCGAAACGCGGTATCGCAGCGCAGTTCGGCGCCGGCCTGCACCGCGCGATCGGCGAGCCAGCGCAAGACGCCGGGCGTGTCGGTGGCGAGGAAATAATACCCGGGCGCGCGCAGGTCGACGCTGCGCAGGTTCGGCGCGTACAACCGCACCGCATCCACGCGCCGCACCAGCGAGGCCGGCAATCCCTGCAGGATCGGCACCCCGTCCACGACGTCGCGCACCAGGATGCCGGTGGTGTGCAGCTTCGCGCCGGGATCGGTCTTCTTCTCCGCGATCGTGACGCGCACGCCCGCGCGCGCCAGCGCCAGCGCGCAGGCCAGGCCGGCGAAGCTCGCGCCGACGACCACGCAGTCGGATCGACCGGCCCGCGGACTAGACACTGCGGCGCACGACGTTCGCGTACGGCGTGCCGTCGCGGCGCGTGAAGATCGCGGGCTTTCCGCCGGCGGGCGCGCGCAGGTCGATATCCGGATAGGTCGTGACGTCCTGCTCCGGCAGGCGCGAACCGACTTCCAGCAACACCGCTACTGCCGCCGAGCGATTCTGGATCGAGTGGCCGTTGCGCTCGCCGGCCTTGAATCCCGCCGCATCGCCCGCGCGCAGCTCTTCCTCGCCCGCGTCGCTGACCAGCGTGACGACGCCTTCGAGCACGTAGACGAATTCGTCTTCGTGGCTGTGCCAGTGGCGCTGGCTGGACCAGCTGCCGGGCGCGAGGCGCAGCAGGTTGACCCCGAACTGCGTCAGGCCGGCGGCATCGCCGAGGCGCCGGCGCTCGCGCGTACGGCACGGCGCATCGAACGGCGGCGGATAGAGGCTCCCGAGGACGGGGGCAACGGCGGCGGCATCGATGCGCTGGCTCATGGTCGATCCTGGCTGGTGGCCGGCAGGATCGACAGGATACTACCGCCGGCGGCCGAACGGCCGCGCCGGCATCAGGGCACCGAATCGCGCAACGGCGCGAGCGGCGGCGGCACGGCCAGCGTCCACGAGGCCATGGCGAGTTCGGTCGGTCCGAGGTGCCCTCGCCCCATGTCCCACGTGACCTTCGGCCCGAACAGCATGCGCGGCGCCATGCCGCGCGCGAACTGCAGTTCGATCAGCGTACGGTGGCGGAGCGGCGCGGAGTAGCGCGCCGCCGGATCCTGCGACAGCGGCGTGGCGCGCTCGAAGCGCAGGCCGAACCGGTTGGCGCCGGCGCCGTGCAGGCCGATGGATCGGCTCACGTAAAGCATCAGCTGCGAACCGGGGCTGGCGGGTACGAAACCGGTGCTCTCGCCGGCCGAGACGCGCGCCGCCGGCACGCAGGCCGCGGCGCCGACCAGCACCGCTGCAAGGATCCGCCACGCGAACCGCCCGGACATGGGCCCACTCCTGCGCCACATCTCCAGGCTCTACTGTGCGGGCCGCGCAGCCTGCAAGTACAGCGCGCACAACGGCTCATATTGAGAGGCGCGTGCCAGAAGCAAGCGCCGTCACGCCATTATGGAAACCGCGTGATCGCCCGCGGAATTATGCCCGCGCGAACGCTCAATAATTGGCCGCGGCGCGCACCTCGGCGGCGGGCTTGTCGAGATCGGCGAGCAGCTCGGGCCCGACGATCGACAGCGGCGTCGCGCCGTACGACAACAGCCGGTCGTGGAAGTCGCGCAGCGAACCCTTCGCGCCCTGCTTCAGGCTGTAGGCCGCATACAATTCCTCGATCTGCGCGCGCCCGGCGGTGTACGCGAAGTAATAGCCGGGGGCCGAGGCGATGTCGGCGACCTGCGCCGCCGCCGCCTCGCGCGTGAAGCCGGTCTGCGCCGTGTAGAAATCGACCGCCTGCTGGTAGCTCCAGTCGCCGCTGGCCAGTTTCGAATCGACGATGGCGCGCGCGCCGCGCACGCGTTCCCAACGCGCCGTGAACAGCCGACCGTCGAGCCGCTGGCCGTACATGCCCAGCCGCACCAGCATTTCCTCGCCGTAGAAGGCCCAGCCCTCGACGAACACCGAGCTGTCCTGGATCTTGCGGATGAAATTCGGATGGCGCTTGGCGATCGACTCCTGCAGGTAGTGGCCCGGCATCACCTCGTGCGCGCCGGTCGACATGATGCGGTCGTGGTCGAAGTCCTGGTTCATGTCGAGGCGCGCCGCGGCATCGGCCAGCGAGCTGACCGGCGCGATGTAGTAGGTGCTCGCGTTCGAAGCCGAGAACTTGCGCGGCGGATTCATGTTCGCGCCCGGCATGACCGGCAGCAGGAAACGCGGCGTCTCGGTGACGCCGACCGTGCCGAGCCAGTCGGGGATCGTCACGACTTCGTGCTCGATCATGAAGGTCGTCAACTCGGCGATGCGGTCGCGGTAGTAGTCGATCAGCGCCGAACCGCCGGGCGCCAGGCCGCCGCCGGTCTCCGGACCGAACTTCACGCCTTCGTGGTGGGCCCGCGAGGTCAGCCACGCTTCCTCGGCCCAGCCGTGCGCCAGTTCGTCGCGGCCCATGCGCTCGATGTCGTGGGAGTCGAACGGCAGCAGCTGCTCGTCGCGCAACAGGCGGTCGTAGGCCTCGCGCCCCATCGCAAAGTTCTCGGGCCAGGAGGCCACGTGCGCATCGATGTAGGCCTTGGTCGACGCGATCGCGGCCAGCGCCGCATCGCGCGCCTTCGTGAAGCGCGCGAAAGCGCGCGACTTGCCGCCCAGCTGTGCCCGCGCGGCGTCGGTCAGCGCACCGTTGAAGAACTCGGGCGCGCCGCCGAGTTCTTCGGCGCGGATCAGGCCGAGCAGGTGGCCGGGATTCGTGACTCCCTTGTTGAACTCGGCGATGTACGCGGGCGCCTTCTCGAGGCGGCTGCTGATGTCGGCCCAGGCCTTGGCCTGGTCGGCCGCGGTCGCGCCGTCCTGGCCGACGACCGGCATGTGCTCGAATTGCGTGAACACGGCCTTGAGCACGCCATTCGCGCCGGCGATCACTTCGCCCGCGCCGGCGCTGCCGCCACCGAAATCCTTGCGGTCGCTCTGGTAGACGAGCAAGGCGTTCAGGCCGCGCTGCAGCTCGGCGCCGACCAGCAGCGCATCGTCGCGATCGCTGAGCGCCGTTGCGTCGTTGAAGCCGGCGGTGATGCCGCGCAGCTGCTGCTGCCAGCCCTGCAGGCGCGCGAGGTGCGCCGCGCGTGCTGCCTCGCCCGGCACGTCGAGTTCGCCGTCGTGGCCGGGAATGCCCAGCGCAGTCGCGAGCATCGGATACGCGGCCGCCGTCGTGAAGGTCATGTCTCGGGCCAGCGCCACCAGCCGCTCGTGCACCGAATCGGCGGCGCGGGCAATGGCGTTCGGCAAGGCCAGCACGAACACAGAACACAGAAACGGCAGCCAGGGCTTGCGCATGCGGACTCCTAACGGCGGCAACCTTGAAAAAGGCCGCCAATATCCGCTGTTTCGGAGTGCGGATCAAATCCTAGGGCGCGGCCGCGCTCCAGGCCTCGATCTCGGCGCGGTGCGCGGCATCGTGCTGGCTCATGAACACCGGCAGGTCACACAACGCCACGGCGCCGACGCCATCCTGCGTACCGGCGCGCTGCCATTCGGTCGGCGTGAGCTTCGCCAGGCGCGTGAGATTGTCCGCCCGCGCGGCCGCGAACGCGGCCAGGCCGGCGTGGATCGAACGGCTGCGGTAATCGCGCGCCGCGGCGATCGCGTCGCCATCGAAATCGGCGAGCTGCGGTTGCGATTCCCGGCGCAGGCGCTCGATGCGCAGGCCGAAGCCTTCCCGTTCGAGATCGGCCAGGTGCCAGACCTGTTCCACCGGCGAAAACGCCTGGCCGGCGCGTCGCTCGCGCGCCGCCGCATCGTTCAGCTGGCCGAACAGCGCGGCCAGATCTTCCGGCATGCGTGCCAGCGCAGCGCGCAGTGCGGCGCGGTCAGCGGTCGGGAGCTTGAGGTATTGCATGGGACGTTCCCGTGACCGCCACGCTCGATCGCGTGGACGGCGAGCAGCATACGCGCATCATCGCCGGCGCGGCCAGCCCGCCGGCGGACCGCGCTTCAGGACTGGAGCTGCTCGATCTGCCCGGCGAGTTGCTGGCGGCGGACTTCCAGCCGCTGCCACTGCAGTTCGCTGCTCTCGAGTTGCGTCAGCGGCGTGTCGGATTCGTGCCGCAGCGCCCAGAACTCGGCACGCGCGGCGTGCGCGGCGGCGCATGCCGTTCGATAGCGGCGATCCAGCTTCGCGAGCAGCTGGTCGAGCTCATCGGCAGCGACTTCGCTGTCCAGTCCGTATCCCATCCTGGATTCTCCGCACGGGGTGCCTGCGGGGTGCATTGTCCACGCGCTATTTGACAGCGACGTTGCAGTACGGCCGGCGGCGCGGCCCGCGCAGGACTAGCGGCGATCGGGGCGGCGCGGCGGAAACACGCCGGTCTGACCCGGCTCGCGCATCGAGGGGCCGCCGACGCCCCAAACGCCGGTCTGCTCGTTGCCATCCGGCAGCACCGCCGGTTGCTGCGGCGGCACGCGCGTGGCGCGCCAGTTCAGCGCCATGACGCGCATCGACAGCAGCACCAGCAGCAGCGCGATCGCGCCATCCGCGAGCGCCTTGAACTCGTGTCCGGCGCGCCAGGCCGAGGCCACGCCGATGGCGGCCCAGCTGCAGATCAGCGCGATGAACACGACGCCGATGACCACCAGCGCCAGACGCGCCCAGCGCGTGCCGAAGCGCTCGAGGACCCAGGAAGATTCGCTGGCCATGATCGGTGACCCCATGTTGGTGCACATCGGCCGCGGACCGTCGGCCGACCAGAGCTAGCATGCGACGCGTGTCTCAGTTCCCGCAAGCGGCATTGCCCGGGCAACCCGGCTGGGCATAATGCCGCGACGCGGTATCCACGGCGGAGCCGCATGCACCTTCAACACCTAAGGATGGGTACCGTGTCCGTGACGCTCGGCGAACTGAAGGAACTGTTGCTGCGCTTCTCGTGGGAACGGCGCGACTGGCCGCGCGAGGACGTGCAGCGCGAATTCGGCGCACTGGTGCTCTACATCATGCAGCAGGCCGATCGCCTCGGCATCGACCTGGTCAGCGCCGGCGAGGCGTGCGTCATGCGCCAGGCGAACAGCATGCCGACGCTCGTGCCGACGACGCGCGAACTCGACGCCTGAAGCCTCGCGCGCTGCGCGCGCGTCAGCCGCGCACGCGCAAAAGATTTGAACAGCACGCTCGCCGCCGTGCACCATGGCGGCCGACCGTTCCCACACGCGGGGTGTAGGTGCCGTTCACTTCCCTGTGCGCCGTGCTGCTCGCGGCGCTGTGCCATGCCGCCTGGAACCTGCAGGCCAAGCGCGCCGCGGCCTCGCGCCACTTCGTCTGGCTGTACTCGGTGGCCTCGCTGGTCGTGTGGTCGCCGCTGGTGCTGGCCGTGCTGCTGCTGCAGCGTCCGCACTTCGGCACGGTGCAGTACCTCGCGCTGTTCGGCACCTCGGTGCTGCACCTGCTGTACTCGCTCGCGTTGCAGGCGGGCTACCGCGCGGCCGACCTGTCGATCGTCTATCCGCTGGCGCGCGGCAGCGGCCCGCTGTTTGCGTTCGCTGGCGCGGCGTTGCTGTTCGGCGAACGCCCCGGCCCGCTGGCGGTCTGCGGCCTGCTGCTGATCATCGCCGGCATCGTGCTGGTGGCGAACCTGCACCGCGCGTTGCGACACCATGCCGTTCCGGGACTGGTGTGGGGCGCGGTGACCGGCGCCTGCATCGCCGGCTACACGCTCAACGACGGCTGGGCCGTCAAGGCGCTGGCCGTATCGCCGTTCCTGATCGATTTCACCGGCAACTGCTTCCGCGTGCTGGTGCTCACGCCGCAGGCGCTGGCGGAACGTGCCGGGGCGATGAGCGAGTGGCGCGCCTACCGGCTGCCGGTGCTGACGGTCGCGACGCTCGGGCCGCTGGGGTACATATTGGTGTTGTTCGCGATGCGCCACGCACCGATCAGCCACGTGGCGCCGACGCGCGAACTCGCGACACTGGTCGGCACCTGGTTCGGCGCGCGGCTGCTCGGCGAGCAGGCCGCCGCGCAACGGCTGATCGGCTCGCTGTGCATCGTAGCCGGCGTCGTCAGCCTCGCAGTGTCCGGCTGACTACACGGTGGGTTGACGCCGTTTCGCTGCCCTCAGTCTTCGCGCACGTAGGTCTTTTCCCGGTACATCATCGCCACGAAGATGAACAGGAAACCCGTTCCCGCCATCAGGTAGGCGAAGAAATTGAAGTACTGCGGTCCGACCAGCTTGTAGGTCGACACCTCGCCGCCGCTGGCGTTCCACGCGCCGCTGGTGGCCACCGGCAGGCGGTGCTCGTTGTCCATCAGGCGCACGCGGTTGCCCTGCACTTCGGCGACGAGGTAGGTTCCGGCGAGCGGCGCTTCCTTGCCATCGGCGCCATGCACCGTCAGGCCGGTGTTCTCGTTGAAGTCGATTTTCTGGCCGGTGATCATCGTCGTGCCGGACGGCAGGCTGACCCAGGTCTGCGCGCCGGCGACCACGGACGAGCCGGGCAATTCGCGCACCATCGCCTCGTTGACCACCGCGGTGCCGAGGTTGCCGAGCGAGATGCACCACAGGTACAGCGCCATGACGAAGCTCTTCAGCCGCAACGGCGCCTGCTTGTACGAGAACTCGAGCGAGGTGATCGACACCAGCACTTCCGCCGCCGACAGCACCACGTAGGCGAGCATCTGCCAGTAGACCGAGACGCGGATGCCGGCCTGGATCCGCGACTCGATCCAGCTGATGATCAGGAACGAACCGGCCGCCAGGAACAGTCCGGCGCCCATCTTGCGCAGCATCGTCACCCGGAAGAACCGCTCGCAGAATGGATAGATGCCGAACGTGAACAACGGCACCATGGCGACGATGAACAGGCCATTCACGACCTGCACCTGGGCGGGCAGCATCGTGATGCCGAAGCCGATGGTCTTGTCCATCAGGTCGGAGGTGGCCTGCAGCGTCCAGGTGGTGCCATTGCTCTGGTCCCACAGCGCCCAGAACACCGCGACGAAGATGTAGACCGCCCACAGCCGGCCGACCAGCCGGAGTCCATCGAGCGAGAACACTTCCTTCAGCCACGCCTTGCCGGCGGGCGGCACGACGGCGAACTTGTCGCGCCCCAGGTAGAACACCAGCGTGGCCACCGCCATCATCGCCGCGGGCATGCCGAAGGCGGGCACCGGTCCGTATTTCGCCAGCAGCACCGGGCAGAACCAGATCGAGATCGACGATCCCACGTTGATCGACAGGTAGAAGTAGCTGAACGCGCGCTCGATCAGGTGCTTGTTACGGGTCGTGAACTGGTCGCCCACGTTGGTGGATACGCAAGGCTTGATGCCGCCGGTGCCGAAGGCCATCAGCCCGAGGCCGATGAACAGCGCTTCCGGCGTGCGCGGCCCGACCGCCAGCACCGCGCAGCCGATCATGTAGGCCACCGAGAAGGTGAGGATCGTGCGGTATTTTCCCCAGAACACATCCGAGACGATGGCGCCGATCATCGGGAAGAAATACGCGCTCACCTTGAACATGTGGCCCCAGACGGTGGCGCGCGCCTGGCCGAAATGCAGCGTCTGCGTCATGTACACCGCGAGGATCGTGTTGATGCCGTAGTAGCAGAAGCGTTCCGCGAATTCGTTGGCCACGATGTACGGAATGCCTTTCGGCATCTTGTTGGTGTCGTCCATGCGAGGTCCTCAGAACGGGTTGATGCGTTTCTGCGGCGAGAAGTGCATGTAGCTGACGGCCACGCCCTGGCGCCAGCCGACGCCGAAGCGCACCGGCGCGATGACGCTGGAGCCGTTCTGCACGTAGTTGACGCCGAAGCCGCCGACGAAATACAGGCTCCCTTCGACGCCCGGATAACGGCGGAACAGGTGCGCGCTGTCGGGCAGGTCATAGACCAGTGCAAACACCTTGACCGCGTTCGCGCCGACATCGAAACCCAGCGACGGACCCTGCCAGAAGACCTTCTGGCCTGCGCCGCCCTTGTAGACCAATTCACCGTGGCCATAGCGCAGGCCCACGCCGATGGCGCCGCCCGCTTCCTCGCCGCGGATGATCGCGACCGGCTGGCCTTTCTCCTTCAGCACTTTCTGCAGCACCTTGCCGAGGTCCTGCGCGCCGTTCTTGAAGAAGTCATTGGCGGCCTTGGTGACCTCGTCGTCGCTGTAGGTCGCGTGCGGCGCGGGCGCCGCCTGTGCGGCGGCAGCGATGCGCGGCGGCGCCGCGACTCCAGCCGCCGCCAGCAGCAGCGCGGACAGCAACATGTTCTTGCTCTTTCGATACATGGTCTTCACTCCTTGGCATCAAGTCTTCAGGCCTCAGGGCCGAGCGCCGCCGATCAACCGTGCCGGCAGCATAACGAGCGCGCGCAGGAAGGCAAACACACCCTCGAACGCGATACCCACGATGCGGAACGGCAGCGAAATCAGCCAGACGATCGGCCACAGCACCAGCGCCAGCAGGGCCAACGGCCAGCACAGCAGCAGCAACAGCAGCCACAACAACAACTTCAACATTGCGCTTCCCTCCCGCGCGACACAGCCGGCGCCACCGCGAAACCGCGGCGCGCCAGCGCCGGCACTTCACCGGCAAGCCCGAGCGCGCGGCGCGCGAAGCTGCGCCGCAGCAGCGGATTCACCGCCGCCAGTGCCAGCAGCCGCGCGGCGATCCAGCCTGCGGGGGAAGGTCCACGCGCGAACACCTCGTTGAAACCGCTCATCGCCCAGCTCATCAGCGTGTCGTGCGTCAGCCGCTGCTGCTCGTAGCGCCTGAGCAGCCGTGCGGCGCCGGGATCCTCGCCTTCCGCGACGCCGGCCGACAACACGCCGCATAGTGCGGCGGCGTCCATGAACCCGAGATTAACGCCCTGCCCGGCCAGCGGGTGGATCACGTGCGCCGCGTCGCCGACCAGTGCCGCGCGGGGGCCGATCAGCGTCACGGATGTCGCTCGACGCAGTGGCAGGCTCAGGCGCTCGCCCGCGAGCGTGGTCGTGCCCAGCACGCCGTCGCTGGCGGCCTCGAGGCGACGCGAAAATTCCGCCGGCGCCAGCTTCATCAATTCCTCGGCCAGCGCGCTGTCGGCCGACCAGACGATCGAACAACGGCCGTCGAACAGCGGCAGCAAGGCCAGCGGACCGGTGCCAAGGAAGCGCTGCCAGGCCGTGTGCTGGTGTGGTTTCGAGGTCGCGATGTTGGCGACGATGGCGCTCTGCCGATAGTCGTGCTCGCGCACGGCGAGCGACAGCAGCTCGCGCACCTGCGAGCGTGCGCCGTCCGCGCCGATGACGAGCCGTGCCGAGTACTCGCCGCCGTCGGTGCCAACGCGCGCCGCGGCGGCATCGCTCGCCAGCGAACGCAGGCGCGAGGCGATGACGCGCCCGCCCTGCGCACGAAAACTCAGCTGCGCCGCGGCGGCGAGCGCGCGATTTTCGATGATGTAACCGAGGTTCGCCTCGGCCAATTCCGCCGCCGAGAACGCCAGCGTGCCGGGCCCATCGGCGGGCGCGGATTCATGCCAGATGCGCATGCGCTCGTAGGCGCAGACCCGCTCGTGCGGCAGGTGTTCCCAAGCGCCCGCATTGCGCAACAGGCATTCGCTGGCGCGCGAGATCGCCGCCACGCGCAGGTCGGCGCCTGCCCCGCCGGCGGGCGCGGCACGCGGCGCGCCATCGTGCCCGTCCAGTTCCGGCGCGAGCAGCGCCACGCGCTCGGGCGGCACGCCGCCGTGCCGCGCCAGCAGCGCGGCGACCGTGGCGCCGTTCGGGCCGCCACCGACGACGACGATGTCGAAATCCGTATGGGCGCGCGCCGCGCTCATGGGCACACCGGCAGTCCGCGCAGCAGGCGCGGCGCTTCGGCGCCGAAGCCCCAGCTGACGCGCGACAACGCCTGCTTGGCAGCGGGAGCCAGATCGAACAGCGCGAGCCCGAGGTTGCGCGCAGCCGCCACGCCGGGCCGGCCGCTGGCGAACAGCCTCACCAATCCGTCGGTAAAGCCGATCATGCCGCGCCGGTCGGATGCGCGGCGGCGTTCGTAATCCTCGAGCACCGCCGGCGAGCCCGGGTCGGGAGCGGGCGCGAGGATCTCGGCCAGCAGCGCCGCATCGCGCAGGCCGAGGTTGAATCCCTGCCCCGCCACCGGGTGCAGCGCCTGTGCCGCATTGCCGACGAGCACCGCGCGCGTGCCCACCATGCGTTCCGCGCGGCTGAGGCGCAGCGGATACGCCGCGCGTGTGCCGACCTGCGCGATGCGCCCGATACGCCAACCGAAATCAGCCTGCAGGGCGGCGGCGAACGACGAGTCGTCGAGCGCGCACACGGCGCGCGCGCGCGCCGGCGCCAGCGTCCAGACCACCGTGTAGCGTCCGTCCGCCAGCGGCAGCACCGCCAGCGGTCCGGTGGCGGTAAAACGCTCGAAGGCAATGCCGGCCGCGGGCCGGTCGGTGAGCACGTGCACGACCACCGCGACCTGCTCGTAATCCTCGAGTTCGGCGCCGATGCCCGCAGCCGCCCGCACCAGCGACTGCGCGCCATCGGCCGCGACCACGACACGCGCCTCGACTCGTTCGGACGCGGCGCCGATCACGAGCCGCGCCGCGTCGGCATCGAGCTGCAGCTCGCTGACCTGCGCGGGATTGCGGATCGCGAGCGCGGGCTGCGCGGCGAGCTGGCGCCACAGCGCCTGCCCGATCGCCCGGTTGGGCACGACGTAGCCGAGCGCCTCGACGCCTTGTTCGGCCGCGGACAAGCGTGCCGCGCCGGCGTGGCCGGCGTCGGAGACGCGGATCTCGCGCACCGCGGCCGCGTGCGCGGCCAGGTGCGGCCACACGCCGAGCGTTTCGAACACGCGCCGGCTGCCGTTGCCGAGCGCCGTGGTGCGATCATCGAAACTGGGCTGCTGGCTCGAATCGGGAACGACCGCTTCGACCAGCAGCACGCGCTGGCGCGTCGCGGCGAGCGCGAGCGCGAGGCTGGCCCCCACCATGCCGCCGCCGACGATGGCGATATCGACCTGCGTGGCGGCAGCGGCAGTCATCCGTACGCGCGCCTCATGCTGCCGCCATCAGCTTCTCGATCTCATCCGGGTCGGTGGGTGCAGCCGCCGTCAGCACCTCGCAGCCACTCGCGGTCACCGCGACATCGTCTTCGATGCGGATGCCGATGTTCCAGTAGCGCTTCGGCACGCCGCGCATGCCGGCCGGAATGTAGACGCCGGGCTCGACGGTCAGCACCATGCCCGGCTCGAACACGCGCCACTCGTCGCCGACCTTGTAGTCGCCGACATCGTGCACGTCGATGCCGAGCCAGTGGCCGGTGCGGTGGTTGAAGAACTTCCGGTATGCGCCATCGCGAATCAGGCCGGCCAGCGTGCCCTTGAGCAACCCCAATCGCAGCAGGCCCTGCGTGATGGCGCGCACCGCGGCATCGTGCGGTTCGTTCCAGTGGTTGCCCGGCTTCACCTTGGCCAGCGCGGCGCGCTGCGCCGCCAGCACCACCTCGTACACGGCGCGCTGCGCGGCGCTGTAGCGGCCGCTGACCGGCAGCGTGCGGGTGATATCGGAGGCGTAGTACTGGTGCTCGCAACCGGCGTCGATCAGCACCAGGTCACCGGCCTTGAGCGGCTGGCTGTTCTCGGCGTAGTGCAGCACGCATGAATTGGCGCCGCCGCCGACGATAGGATGATAGGAGATGTCGGCGCCGTGGCGGCCGAACTCGTGCACCAGCTCGGCCATCAGCTGGTACTCGGTGCGGCCGGGCCGGCAGAATTTCATCGCGCGCACGTGCGCGCCGGCGCCGATCGCGCCCGAGCGCCGCATGATCGCCAGCTCGTGGCGGCTCTTGTAGAGCCGCATGTCGTGCAGCACGTGATCGAGCGCGACGAATTCCTGCGGCGGATGCGCCCCGGCGCGCGCCTGCGCACGCAGCGTATTCACCCAACCGACGACGCGCTGGTCGAAATCGTGGTACTTGCCCATCGTGTGGTAGACGCGCGAGCGCGATTCGAGGAGCCCGGGCAGGATGTCGTCGAGGTCGCCGATCGGGAAGGCGTCGTCGGCGCCGTAGTCGCGGCGCGCGCCCTCGGGGCCGGCGCGGCGCCCGTCCCAGGACTCGCGCGCCGCGTCGCGCTCGCGCAGGAACATGACGAATTCGCCTTGCGGACGACCCGGGATCAGCACGGCGACCGACTCGGGCTCGCCGAAGCCGGTCAGGTAGTGGAAATCGCTGTCCTGGCGGAAGTTGTAGAGCACGTCGTTGTTGCGCGTGCGCTCCGGCGCCGCGGGCAGGATGGCGATCGCATCGCGTCCCATGAGCCGCATCAGCTGGCGGC
>JAFEDW010000060.1 GCA_018241455.1 Pseudomonadota bacterium
TGGGTGCGCGTGTCATTGCAGTAGACGTTGCTGACGACAAGCTCTCTCTCGCGCGAGCGATTGGAGCGGAGACAACGCTCAACGCCACCGATCACACCGACGTTGGAGCGGCTATCCGCGACATTACGCATGGGGGTGCCGCAGTATCCATTGACGCGCTCGGCAGTCCGCAGACAAGTTTCAATTCCATCGCAGGATTGGCGAAACGGGGCAGGCACATCCAGGTTGGACTGCTCGTGGCCGAGCAAAGCCGACCGCCAATACCCATGGACCTGGTGCTCTCCAGGGAACTCGAGATCCTGGGTAGCCACGGCATGCAGGCGCACCGCTATCCGGCGATGCTGGAGATGATCAGGCTTGGTCAGCTGCAACCGGAGAAGCTGTTGGGACCAATGATCAGTCTTGAGGAGTCCGTCAGTGCGTTACCTCATATGAACGAAAGCCGCTCACCGGGGATAACCGTCATCAATTGCCTATCGGGCAACTAGACGCGTCCGCGACAGGTGCTTGAGGATCTCTAACCAGATGACGCAGCAAGAATCGGCGACGAGGCTGACGGCCGGGTCTTTGCCGTGCAATGGTGCGAACGAGAACAGCCGGCGCTCCGTGCGTCGCTCCTGGACGATGGTGATTCCCATGACCACGAAGACGAAGCCAAGGAGCACGAGTGCGTCCCCGGGCTTGCCCATGACCAGATAGATCGTGCCCGCCGCGATTTTTTAAACTGCCACCCCGGGCCCGCTTGGCGCATTCGGAGTTGTCCCTAGGCCCGGCAGGCGGGGATGGACCATACTGTTTAGGTGAGCTTTTCCCCGCCCGACAGCAGCCCCCGCGTCGGCCCGCCGGTGCTGAGGCGCACCCTTGTCGGCCTGTTGTTGGCCGCGCTGGGAATCCTTTGTCTTTGGGTGATCAGGCCGTTCCTTTCCCCGATACTCTGGGCTGCCATATTCGCCTACGTCACCTGGCCGGTTTACTCGCGGCTGCGAGTGCGGTTTCACCGCTTCAGGAATGCAACGGCTTCCATGATGACGCTCGCCGTTGCCAGCCTGGCGGTAATCCCGCTCGTCTGGTTGCTCGTGCTGGTTCAGCACGAACTCGTCGACACGTACCGGGACTTCACGGTCTATCTCTCGCACGGGCCGCACACATTGCCCGCCGCGATTCGCGACCTGCCCGTTGCAGGCACCTGGCTGCAGGAGAGTCTGGATCGATACGGTAACGATCCTGGGGCGCTCGGCCGCGAATTCACGGCGGGACTGCGGCATTGGAGCGGCCAGATTACGGCCCTGGCCGGCAACGCGGGTCGGAACCTGGGCAAGCTCCTCGTGGCGCTCGTCACCTTGTTCTTTTTCTACCGCGACGGGGACGTGCTGCTCGATCAATTCCGGCGAATTACCGACCGGTTCCTGGGCGATCGGCTGGATCGCCCGCTACGCGCAGCCGGACTGATGACCCGGGCCGTCGTGTATGGTTTGTTGATCACGGCATTCGCGCAGGGAATCGTTGCGGGTATTGGCTACGCCATTTTTGGCCTCGATGCCCCCGTATTGCTCGGTGCCCTCACGGGTTTGCTCTCGACCGCTCCGCTGCTCGGTACGGCCTTTGTCTGGGTGCCCGTTGGAGTAGGCCTGCTGATCGCGGGACACACCTGGAAAGCAATAGGGCTCCTGGCGTGGGGCGCCCTGCTCGTGAACCCGACCGACAACATCCTTAGGCCATTGTTGATCAGCAACGTGACTCATGTGCCGTTCCTGCTCGTCATGTTCGGAGCACTTGGCGGACTGGTGGCATTCGGGCTCATCGGCGTGTTCGTCGGGCCGGTGCTGTTGGGTGTCGCGAGCGCGATCTGGCACGATTGGGCCAGTGCCGCTGGCGCTGCGAAGGGCGCGTAGCGCCGCCCCGCATGGCGGCCTTCGCGCCGACGGAGCTCGTCCGGATGCTTCGCAGGTACAATCGACTGAACCGCTGATCGACGCTTCGGAGAGAGTCATGACATCCCGTAGTCCTGCAATCGCAGCAATCGCTGCCACCCTGTCCGGCGTCCTGGCGGCCGGCGGCGCCGCCTTCGCGGCCGACAGCGCCGCCGACGAGGCTTCCAACAAGCTCGCGTACGAGATCCTCAAGCAGCTCGTCGAGACGAACACCGCCGACTCGGTGGGCAACGTCACCACGGCGGCCGAGGAAATGGCGCAACGCTTCCGCGACGCCGGCTTCCCGGCGGCCGACGTGGTCGTCATCGGTCCGGAAAATCCGAAAAAGCAGAACCTCGTCGTGCGGCTGCACGGCACCGGCCAATACAAACCCGTCCTGTTGATGGGCCACCTCGACGTCGTCGAAGCCCGGCGCGAGGACTGGAGCACCGACCCGTTCAAGCTCGTCGAAGCGGACGGTTACTACTACGGGCGCGGCACCTCCGACATGAAGGACGGCGATGCCATCATGGTGGCCACACTGCTACGCATGAAGCAGGAAGGGTACCGGCCGGACCGCGACATCATTCTCGCGCTGACCGCCGACGAAGAAGGCGGTTGCTGCAATGGCCCGGACTGGCTGGTGCAGAATCATCGTGAGTTGATCGACGCCGAATTTGCGATCGACACCGACGGATGGTCGGTGACCAGCGAGAAGGGCGTGCCAAAGGAGTTCCGTCTCGGCGCGACGCAGAAGGTCTATGCGGATTACCAGCTGGAAGTCACGAACCGGGGCGGGCACAGCTCCGAGCCGCGGCCCGACAATGCCATCAACCAGCTCGCCCACGCGCTGCTGAACATCGCCAATTACCACTTTCCATTCGAGCTGAACAACGTGACGCGTGCCTACTACGAGCGGGTCGCGGCCGGGTCGCCACCCGGGCGCGCCGCCGACATTCGCGGCATCCTGAAGACTCCGCCCGATCCCGGGGCGGTCGAGCGGATGTCGAGCCATGCGCCGGACAACGCGATCATGCGCACCAATTGCGTGTCGACGCGTATTTCAGGCGGCCACGCGAACAACGCGCTGCCGCAACGCGCCGAGGCAGTCGTGAACTGCCGCATCCTGCCGGGCCACTCTCCGGAGGAAGTGCGCCAGCGGCTGATCAGCGTGATTGCCGATGCCGGCGTTACGGTGCGCTACATCGCCTTCGACGGCACGGTCGGCGACAAGGCGCCCGACCGCGGGGGCGTCGCGCCGCCGCCGCTGAACCCGCAGGTACTCGAGCCGCTGGATGCGCAGGTGGCCGCCACCTGGCCGGGCATCGCGGTGATTCCGTACATGGACGCGGGCGCCTCGGACGCCATCTACACGTCGGCGGCCGGCATCCCGACCTACGGCATCAGCGGCATCGCCATCGACGCGGATGACGTGCGTGCCCACGGCCGCGACGAGCGCGTCGGGGTGCAGTCGTTCTACACCGGCAACCTGTTCTTCTACCGCTATATGAAGGCCCTCACTGCCCGCTGATCACCGGCCAGCGCGCCGTGAACAGCGCGCCGCCGAGCGCGGATTCACCGGCCGACACGCTGCCCCCGTGCCATTCCATGACCCGGCGGACGATCGCGAGTCCAAGGCCGAAGCCGGACTTGCGATCGGCCGCCCGATCGAGCTGCACGAAGGAATCAAAGACCCGCAGCCGATCGGGCTCCGGAATGCCGGGGCCGTCGTCTGCCACGCTCAATTCATTCATGCCGTCACGCACCGCAAACGTGACGCGAATCCGCGAGCGTGCGAACCGCAGCGCATTGTGCAGCAGGTTCCGAAGCAGGGTATCCAGCAGGTGCATGTCGCAGCGGACGGCGCTGGCATCGGGCGATACGTCGGTCGTGATGCTGATATCGGCGCGCGCATGCGCGGCGACCTGTTGCGCGAGCGCCGGGATCAGCGTCCGGAAATCGTAGGTGGCCAGGTTGAGCGAGAATTCCGCCCGCTCGAGAATCGCGTATTCAAGCGTCGCGGTCACCAGCCGGTCGATGGCCTCGAGATCGGATTTGATGGCGTCGAGGTACTGCTGCGCTTCGCCGGGGTTGGCGGAGTCCTGTGCGAGCGCCAGCGAAAACTGCATGCGCGACAGCGGCGTCCTGATTTCGTGGGATACCGCGTGCGACATGTCCTTGTGCGAGGCAATCAGCGCATCGATGCGCGTGGTCATGCGGTGGAATGCCGAGGACAGCGCGTGGATCTGCGAGCGGGGCCGGATGTCGGTGCGGAACACCCAATTGCGATCGCCGAACTTGGCCACGGCGCCTTCGAGTGCCCGCAGGTCGCGTGCCACGGGCCATAACCAGACCATGAGCACGAGCGCGATGACGCCGTAGAACAGCGCCGTCAGCCACCAGTCCAGGCGCGTGCGCGGAGCCGACCCTTGCTTCGCGCGGAGTACCAGCACGTCGTCGTCGCCCGCCTTGAGCAGCGACCATGACTGGCCCTGCACGTCCTGCAGGCTGACCACGCCGTCGTGCGCGAGCTGGCCGAGTTTGGCGAGACCGGCCACGTCGCGCGTGGGCATGAGCTCGAGGTCGACGCCGGATCGGGCGGCGAATGCCGCGACGAATTCACGTCGCTGCCCGGCCGGCACGGCGGCCAGTTGCTGGGCGACCGCCAGCATCGTCGCGCGCGTCAGCGCCTGCTCGCCGGCATCGGCGCTGCCATACGCTGCGAGGATCCGATCCTGTCCCCAGCTGGCCAGCGCCAGCGTGAGCACGATGAGGCCGAACAGGCCCAGGAAGTGACGCACCATGGATCACCAGGCATCCGGCACGAACAGATAGCCCGCTCCCCAGATCGTCTTGATGCGCTCGCGACCTCCGGGACCCGTGCCCACTTTCCGGCGCAGGCGCGAGACCTGGATGTCGAGCGCGCGCTCCAGGCCGTCGTACTTCCGGCCGTAGATCCTGCGAAACAACGCTTCGCGCGACTGCATCGTGCCTGGGTGCGAAGCGAGCTGCAGCAGCAGCAGATATTCCGTGCGGGCCAGCTCGAGCTTCCGCCCATCGATGCTGGCCGTGTGGCTCGCGGTGTCGATATGCAGGCTGGCGAAGCGAAGTGCGGCGGGCACGGCCGTGGCCGTGGCCGTGCGCCGGCGCAGCAGCGCATGGATGCGCGCCGCGAGCACCCGCGGCTTGACCGGCTTGATGACGTAGTCATCCGCGCCCAGCTCCAGTCCCAGCACCTGGTCCAGGTCATCGCTGCGTGCCGTTAGGATCAGGATGAGGCCGTCGAACTGCGGTCGCAGCTCACGGCAGATGCTGAGACCGTCCTTGCCCGGGAGGCCGAGGTCGAGGATGACCAGGTCGGGTTGTTCGCGCGCGACGCGCTCCATGACCAGTTCGCCACGACTCACCGAGCTGACGCGAAACTGCAGGCTCTCGAGGTAGCGGCTCACGAGCTGGGCCAGGCCCTCGTCGTCTTCGACCAGCAGGATGACCGGTTGGTGCGCGGCGTTCATCAGTCGAAGATGTTCCAGGGTTGCCGGCGTCGATGGCGGTACTGCAGGGCTTCGTGGATGACGCGCAGCGTCTCACTGGCCAGGACCTGCTGCAGCTGCGGATCCCGCAGCTGCAGCACCAGGTCCGCGGAAAATTCCAGCTCCACGTCGTACATGCCTTCGGCGTAATGCTCCCAGCATTGCTTCACGTCGCGATGGCCCAGTATGACCAGGCAGAGTGACTCCGGCTCCGAAGCGTGCCAGCGCGCATGCACGGTGGCCGCGCATTGGGCGGCGCCCGCCGGCACCACGCAAAGCCGCGGACTGATGTCCAGCACGATCTCCCGGGGTGCGGCAGCCAACGAATCGATCACCAGAAAAAACAGAGCCGGACCGACCAGCCATTTTCGCATTCCTGAATGGTATCACCGCGTTGCGGATCGCCGCGCCGCGTCCTCAGAACGTGTAGTTCGCGCCGGCGAACACCGTGGTCACGTAACGTTGCGCGACGATCGGGCTGGCGGCGATCGCTTCGCCCAGCCGTTCACCGTGGACAAATGCCTTCAACTTCCAATGTGCCGAGATCGGCCGCTCGCATGCGAGCTTGATGAACGGGTTGAGCGCGGAGCCGCCGTGGTAGATGCCCGGAACCCCGTAGTAATAGTTGACGATCTCCGCGCTCTTCCAGGTGAAGCCGATATCCGCCGTGACCGTGCCCGTGGCTTGCCACAGTGGCAGCCCCAGGGCGGCGCGGACCTCCGTGCCGTCGTGATGCCCGGTGATGTCGTGCAGCAGGTCGAACTGAATGTCGGCGGAACGGTATTTCTGGATCCATTCGACTCCGCCCAGGTACGTGAAGGCAATTGAGCGTGCTACCGCGGGCGGGGCGTTGTTGGTGCCGGTGCCGCTGACCGCGCCGAACACGTTCTGCGGATCGTGCAGGCTGAAGTACACCCGATCGTAGCCAGGGCTGGCGAACAGGTTGAGCGAATACGCCGGCCGTTCGAGCAGCGTGAACCCGACATCCAGGTTGTCGATGAAGAACCGTGTGCTGTAGTAGCTGATCTGCGGGATGACGATCAGCGGAATGTCGCTGCGCCCTGCCAGGGGGTTGGTGCGCACACCTGCGCCCAGCGACAGGCTGAAATTCCAGTGCCCCACGGCCACGCAATCTGCCGACACCGAGCGGCAATCGTCCGCCGACGGGTCGGCACGCGTAGGCTGCGCCAGTGCGCCGGCCGCCAGCAGGAGAAAGCACATCATCGGGAAGCTGCGCTGCATGCCGGCCCGAATGATGTCAGAACACCCCGCGGGTGACCATGTATCCGCAGCCGCGGATCGGCCATCGTACAAATCAGCAAGGTCCGTATACAAAGTCGCAACATCTTTGCGCACGCCCTGTAACTACGCTTGGCACACGATGCTCGGCCCCTCGCACTGCCAGGAGACACCCATGCCGTTTTCCATCAGAACCGTGGCCCCATGCCTGGCGGCCGTTCTGGTAGTCGCGATCGCCCAGGCCCAGGCCGTTCCTGCGCGCGTGGCCGCGTCGTCGCAACGTGCGGCGGCGGGCATCCAGTCGCTGCTTGCCCGCAAGAGTGAACTTGGGCTTGGGGACGCGGACGACTTCAGGTTCGCCACGCCATTCACCGATGAGCTGGGGCACACGCACGTGCGCGTGCAGCAGCTGTACAAGGGCGTGCGCGTCTGGGGCGGAGACGCCGTGGTCCACGTCGGCGCCGCAGGCGAGGTGCGCGCGCTCACCAACAACCTGGCGCCGCGATTGAAACTGAGCGTGACGCCGGGCATCAGCGCCGCGCGGGCCAGGGTGCTTGCAATCAGGCACCTGGGGTTCAAGGGCACCTTGCTCGGGGAACCGGACGTGGAGCTCGTGGTGTACCCCAATCCTGGTGGGCCACATATCCAGGCGCGCTGGGACAAGGCGCAGCGGCGCTTCGTGCTGGATTCCAAACGCTCGGTGTTCGGTCGTCGCGTGGCAGGCAGTCATATGCTCGCGTATCACGTCCATGTCGCGATCGAAGACGCGATCGCGGGCACGCACCAGGAGGATCTGGTGCTGGATGCCCGTGACGGCCTGATCGTGGATCGGTGGGACAGCCTGAAGTCCGACGCCCCGGCAACGGCCACCGGCCACAGCAACTACAGCGGCGACCAGACCGTGGATGTGCTGGCCACCGGCTCTGCGTACCTGTTGGTCGATCAGCTGCGGAGCAATTCCTACAATATCCAGGCTGACGGTTCCACCAGCGTATTCCCCACTTATCACCCGCAGAGCGGGCTGCACGGCATCGGCGTCTACGACCTGGCGGGTGCGACGATCTGGCCCAACGGGCAGCACGTGCTGTTCGATTCGCCGACGGCCGAATTCGGCAACGGGCAGTTGTCCCAGTTCCAGGGATGGGCGGTCAATCCCACGGACCCGACGGATCAGACCGCCGGCGTCGACGCCATGGTGGGATTCCGCAACGCCTACGACATGTTCGACAACGTGCTCGGGCGGCAGGGCCCCGACGGCATGGCCACGCCGATCTATCTGCGGGTGCATCACCAGGATGCGAACGCGTGGTGGGACGATGCGACGTTCAGCATCACGCTCGGAGACCTCCAGGCAGGGAATCCGTGGCAGACGCCGACCGGCGTGTGGGGAACGGCCTATCCGTTCACGACCGTGGATATCGTGGCGCACGAATTCGCCCACGGCGTCACCAGCAGCACCGCGAACTTCCTTCCCTCGGGCGAACCAGGCGGACTGAGCGAGGCCACCAGCGACATCTTCGGATCGATGGCGGAATTCTATTTCGGCGGCGCCGCCAGCCAGGGCGCGGTGGTGCCCGATACCGGCGGCAACTGGACCATCGGCGAACAGCTGATGGCTTCGGTGGGGATGGATCCGATTCGCTGGCTGGATCATCCCAGCCGGGATGGCGCGAGCCCGGATGCCTGGTTCTATGGCATCGGGTTCCTGGATCCACACTTCAGCAGCGGCCCGCTCAACCGCATGTTCTATTTCCTGTCGCAGGGCGCTTCCGCCGACGCGGGCGACCACCACAGCATCTACCTGCCCGCAGGATTCGCGGGCATCGGCAATGACAAGGCGACGCGCATCTGGTACCGCGCGCTGTGGGTGTACCTCACGCCCTACAGCGGGTATTTCCCGGCCCGGTTGGCCGCGCTCTACGCCGGCGCGGACCTGTACCCCGGCGATGCCGTCGTGCAAGCCGCGATTGAAAATGCATTCGCCGCCATCAACGTGGGCCCGGCCCATGGTGCCGCGGCGCGTCCGCTGGTGACGTTCAACGCTTCGGAATCTTTTTTCAGCCCATACCTGAGCATGACCAGCGCCGGCGATCCGATAAAGGTCTACCAGGCGCAGGTGGTGCACGCCACCGATCAGACGGTGAAATGGTCGGCTCCGCAGGGCGGCGAGATACAGCCGGATGGCACCTACACGGCTCCGATCCGCGTCGGCGGCTGGACGTTTCCCATCGTCGCCACCAGCGTCGAGGACCCGCTCGAATTCGCGCAGGGCTGGGTCTATCCCGTGAACATGGACCTCAACGACGACACGCTGCAGGACGCCACCGACATGGGCGAGATCGCGCTGCGCTACGGGGCCATTGCGGGAGACCCGCGGGGAAACTGGGATTTCCGCGCCGATCTGTTCTACGACCAGTACATCGATGACCTGGACGTTGCGACGTACCTGGAAACCTTCAACCGACTCTACGGAGACAATCCATGATCCTTCCCAATGCCCCGCGGCATCTGGTCGCCGTCCTGCTCGTTACGCTCGCCGTAGGCGGTGCTGGGTGTTCCAGCAGGAATTCCGCGACTCCGATTCCGCCCGTCGCGCCGCCGCCGCCGCCGGCGCAGGGCGTGAGCTACACGGACCCCACGGGCACGAGCTGGCGCCTGGTGAAAGACGCAGCGTCCACGTCGACGCATCTGGTGCTCGACCTCGTGGGTCCGGCCGGCACCAGCGGCCGGGGCGTGGCGCTCACGGTGCACGGCGATGGCACCAGGATGAGCTGGGGCAAGTTGGACGGCGCGTACATAAAGGACGGCCAGGTGTTCGACCTGGCATTCGACCCCACCGATCCCAACGAACCCAGGCTGCTGGTGGGAGGGGTACACGGCGACGACTTGCTGGTGGGCATCTTCCAGAAAGACCCGAGCGCCTCCGCCAAGGATCTTGGCACCACTCTTTATTCCATCGCCATCGACTTCAAGAGTGGCACTGCGCTCAAGTCCGGCGATGTCATTCCGCTGAGCGTGACCAAGTCCCGCATGCTCCCCGGCGACCTCAGCGCCGGGAAACTCGAAGACATTTCCGTGGCGGTCGGGACCCTGAAGGCCAGTTGAGGCTGCGCGTCGCCAGTCCAGAGGAGCTCATCATGTTTCAGCGTTGCG
>JAFEDW010000061.1 GCA_018241455.1 Pseudomonadota bacterium
GTCGAGCGCCAGGTTCCACAGGATCACGCCGCGTGCCCAGGCCCGCGTCGCGCCAATCATCAGCTGGCCCACAAACTGCTTGAGCGCGCGATCCCAACGGGGCGACCAGCCGCCCCCGGAGCATTCGGTCAGGTATGCATCCACACCCGGGTGTGCAGCGTGCACCTCATCCTGCGCATGCACGTCGCCGTAGTAGCAATGCCACGCCACGCCGTCGATGTACTGTGCCGCGGTTGGGTCAGCGAGCACCCGCAGTGGAGACTCCGGGTGTTCCCAATTGTGGTCCCACTCGAGCAGCAACGGCGCCCCGGGCCGCTTGGCCAGCCGCGGCCCGAGGAAATCGCTTACGAAACGCGCACGCGCCGGCGCATCGAAGCGCATGCCCGGATAATCGCTGGGTTCGAAACCCGGCTCGTTCTGGATCGTCAACGCGTAGATCGGCACGCCCGCGTGTTCGGCGGCTCCGACGAACCGCAACAGATAGTCTGCGTAGACACCGTAGTACTCGCTGAGCAACCGACCACCGATGAGGCTGCTGCTGTCCTTCATCCACGCCGGCGCCGACCATGGTGAGGCGACGATGCGCAGCTGCCGGTTGAGCGCACGCGCGCTGCGCAACACCGGGATGAGCTGCATGTGATTGGCGTCGAGCCTGAATTTCGACAGCGTCGGATCGGACTCGCCCAATGGCATATCGTCGAGTGTGTAATGGTACGGAGAAAAATCCGAACCTCCGATCGGCACGCGCACGAAGCTCAAGTTCAGCCCCGGCGCTGGTCCGAACAGTTCACGCATCAGCGCGTTGCGCTGCCGTGGCTTTTGCGATTTAAGCAATGTCGCGGTGGCATCGGTCATGGCAGCGCCAAAGCCAACCATCTCCTGGTAACGCACGCTGCCGTCGACGTCGATGAGCAACCTGGAGCCCGCCTGCTCGCGGAAATGCAGGTCAGCATCGCGCTGCAGGAGCCGTCCGCGATCGCCTGTCGTTACATAGACCTGCACCGCAACGGCATCGGCGCGCGGCCGGATTGCACGCCCTTTGGTCGGCGGCACGGCGGATGGCGCCGCGCGTGGTGCGGGCGTTTGGGCGCGCACCGGAACCGCGCAGATGGCCATCAGGTCCAGGCACAGCAGGACTGCGAATGCTGCTCGCAAAGCACTCACCTTCGCGCTCCATCGTCAGCACGAAACAGCGAAGCTGTCGTGGCATCGAATGCGAAGTGCACCGTGGAGCCTATATGTGCCGTGTAGTGTTGTGGAGCGAGCGCAGCCCAGTGCGCGTTGCCCAACTGCAACCAAATGACCACTGAACTTCCCATGGGTTCGATCAACGTGACTTGGCCGTGAAAGGTACCGCTATCTGTCAAGCGAATCTGCTCCGGCCGTACGCCGAGCACCAGCTCCTCTCCATCCACCAGAGGCCCGCCATCTGGCTCATAGTCGCCGAGCGGGAAATCGAACTGTGGAGCGTTGAAGCTGCGCCCACCTTGGCCAATCGACCCGCGGCCCTCGATGAAATTCATCGGCGGCGAACCCATGAAGCCGGCGACGAAGCGGTTCGCCGGGCGCGCGTAGACCTCGGCCGGCGTGCCGAGCTGCTGGATGCGCCCCTGGTGCAGCACGGCGATGCGCGTGGCCAGCGTCAACGCTTCCACCTGGTCGTGCGTCACGTAGATCATCGTCGCGCCGAGACGCTGGTGCAGCAGCTTCAGCTCGCGCCGCAGCGCGGCGCGCAGGTTGGCATCGAGGTTCGACAGCGGTTCGTCGAGCAGGTACACGCGCGCATCGCGCACCAGCGCGCGGCCGATCGCGACGCGCTGGCGCTGGCCGCCGGAGAGCTGCGCCGGCTTGCGCGCGAGCAGCGGTTCGAGCTGCAGCAGCGCCGCGGCACGCTGCACGCGCGCGGCCACTTCCGCGCGCGGCATGCCGCGCGCCCGCAGACCGAACGACAGGTTGCCGGCCACCGACATGGTCGGATACAGCGCGTAGGACTGGAACACCATGCCGATGTTGCGCTCGCGCGGGCTCGCCCACGTGGCATCGACACCGTCGATCTCGATGTGCCCGCCGCTTACGTCGATGAGGCCCGCCATCGCGTGCAGCAGCGTGGACTTGCCGCAGCCGGACGGGCCCAGCAGCACGAGGAACTCGCCGTCGGCAACCTCGAGGTCGAGCGCATCGATGACCGGCTGCCCACCGAGCACCACGCGCAAATTGCGTACCGTGACGGCGGCCATCTAGGGCCTGCTCACACTGAGGACATCGATGCGGCCGTGCTCGAGATCGTGCAGCGCAAGGCGCGACGACTGAAGTGTGCTCATTGCACATGAGGGAGGAGCAACGCCGCGCTGCACGATCTCGAGCCGGCCCTGGAAGGTTGCGCTCAAAATGCTCTCATACGGCGTTGCTCGGCGCTCACGTGGAATGACCACGCAGCGCGCCTCGCGCCTGGTCTGAGAGCATTTTGAGCAGCAACGCATCGATGTCCCAAGTGTGAACAGGCCCTATAGGTCGATCAGTTCCACTTCGTCGGCGGCAATCGGCGCGCCGAGGAAACGGCCGCCGACGGTGGCGAATCGATCCACCGCGTCGGTGGCGAGGAACCGCAGCTGCGGCGCCGCACCGCCCGCGACGCGCTGCAGGCCGCGTGCCGCGAGCAGGGCACGCGCTTCCTGCGCTGTGGTCGCCGCCGAATCGACCAGCCGCACGCCCGGCCCCGCCGCCGCGGCGATCACGGATTTCAGCACCGGGAAATGCGTGCAGCCCAGCACGATCGTGTCGGGTGCGTGCGAGCGCGCGCTGCGCAGCGGCTCGAGGTAGCGTTCGGCCGCGGCCATCGCCACCGGCCCTTCGGTCCAGCCTTCCTCGGCCAGCGCGACGAACAGCGCGCAGGCGATGGCCGTGACCTCGGCTTCGGGACGGATGCGCGCGATCGCCTGGCTGTAGGCGCCGCCGCGCACCGTGCTCTCGGTCGCCAGCACCGCGATGCGGCCGCTCTTCGACGCGGCGCAGGCCGCGCGCGCACCGGGCTCGATGACGCCGATCACCGGCAGGTCGGCATGGCGCTGCTGCAGCGCCGGGAGCGCGGCGGCCGAGGCGGTGTTGCAGGCGACCACCAGGCATTTGATGCCGCGCTCGATGAGCTCATCGGCGGCCTGCAGCGCATAGCGCGCCACGGTGTGTTCGCTCTTCGTGCCATACGGCAATCGCGCCGTATCACCGAGGTAAATGAAGGATTCCTCCGGCAGCACGGCGCACAGCGCGCGCAGCACGGTCAATCCGCCAACACCGGAATCGAACACGCCGATCGGCAGGTCCGGGCTGCCAGATGCGGGCGCCGCCGTACCGCTCACGCCGGCGATTCCGGCCGCATCTGCGGGAACAACAGCACGTCGCGGATCGACGGGGAGTCGGTCAGGAACATGACCAGCCGGTCGATGCCGAGCCCTAAGCCGGCGGTCGGCGGCATGCCGTATTCGAGCGCGCGCACGTAATCGGCATCGTAGTGCATCGCCTCGTCGTCGCCCGCCTCATGGCGCGCAACCTGCGCGCGGAAACGCGCCGCCTGGTCTTCCGGATCGTTGAGTTCCGAGAAACCATTGGCCAGTTCGCGCCCGCCGATGAAGAATTCAAACCGATCGGTCAGGAATGGGTCGGCATCATTGGCCCGCGACAGCGGCGAGACCTCGGCCGGATACGCGGTGACGAACGTCGGATCCATCAGCGTGTGCTCGGCGGTCTTCTCGAAGATCTCGATCTGGAGCTTTCCGGCGCCGTCGCCGGCCTTGACCGGGATGCCGAGCCGTTCGCAAGCCGCGCGCAGGTATGGCACCTCGCGCAGGCGTGATCGTTCGAGCTGCGGGTTGTGCTCGATGATCAGGTCCTCCACGGTGACGCGCCGGAATGGCTTGCCGAGATCGTAGGCGCGGCCCTGGTAACTGACAACGCGCGTGCCGAGCAGCGAATCGGCCAACCCGTGCAGCAGCCGTTCGATCAGCTCCATCAGCTCACGGTAGTCGCTGTAGGCCCAGTACAGCTCCAGCATCGTGAATTCCGGGTTGTGCTGCGTCGACAGGCCCTCGTTGCGGAAATTGCGGTTGATCTCGTAGACGCGCTCGAATCCACCGACGATCAGGCGCTTCAGGTACAGCTCGGGCGCGATGCGCAGGTACATCTTCGCATCGAGTGCGTTGTGGTGCGTGACGAACGGGCGTGCGGCCGCGCCGCCCGGGATCGGATGCATCATCGGCGTCTCGACCTCGAGGAAGTCGAGCGCATCGAGCGCATCGCGCAGGTAGCGCACGATCTGCGTGCGTGTGCGGAACACCGCGCGGCTGGCCTCGCTCATCACCAGGTCGACATAGCGCTGGCGATAGCGCGTCTCGGTATCGGCCAGGCCGTGCCACTTGTCGGGCAGCGGGCGCAGCGCCTTGGCCAGCAGCGCCAGGCCGGTGACGCGCACCGACAGCTCGCCGGTGCGCGTGCGGAACAGCGGGCCCACCGCACCGAGGATGTCGCCGACATCGTAATCCTTGAAGGCTTGGTAACCGGACCCAAGCGCCTCTTCCTGCAGGAACAGCTGGATCGCACCGCTCCGGTCGGCGATCTTCGCGAAGCTCGCCTTGCCCATGACGCGCTTGAACATCATGCGGCCGCCGACGCGCACGTGCACCGGATTGGCTTCGAGCCATTGCGCGTCGCGCTCGGCGTAGGTCGCCAGCAGGTCGGCGGCCAGCGCATCACGCCGGAAATCGTTCGGGTAGGCCAGGCCCTTCGCGCGCAGCTCCGCCAGCTTGGCGCGCCGCTCGGCGATCAGGTGGTTTTCTTCGGTGTCGCTCACAATCCCGCCTTCAGGCTCGCTTCCATGAATTGATCGAGGTCGCCGTCGAGCACCGCGCCGGTGTTGCCGACCTCGACGCCGGTGCGCAGATCCTTGATGCGCGACTGGTCGAGCACGTAGGAGCGGATCTGGTTGCCCCAGCTCACGTCGGATTTCGAATCCTCGAGCACGCGCGCGGCGGCGTTGCGCTTGTTGACCTCGAGTTCGTACAGCTTGGCCTTCAGCATTTTCATCGCCGTGGCGCGGTTCTTGTGCTGGCTGCGCTCGTTCTGGCAGGCGACGACGATGCCGGTCGGCGCGTGCGTGATGCGCACCGCCGACTCGGTCTTGTTGACATGCTGGCCACCGGCGCCGCTGGAGCGGTAGACGTCCATCTTCAGGTCGGCCGGGTTGATCTCGATCGCGATGTCATCGTCGACTTCGGGCGAGACGAACACCGAGGCGAACGAGGTGTGGCGCCGGTTCCCGGAATCGAACGGCGACTTGCGCACCAGGCGGTGCACGCCCGTCTCGGTGCGCAGCCACCCGTAGGCGTAGTCGCCCTTGAACTCGACGGTCGCGGACTTGATGCCGGCCACTTCGCCCGGCTGCGAATCGATCACCTCGGCCGGGAAGCCACGCGCCGCGGCCCACTTCAGGTACATGCGCAACAGCATCTGCGCCCAGTCCTGCGCCTCGGTGCCGCCGGCGCCGGCCTGGATGTCGAGGAAGGCGTTGTGGCGGTCCATCTCGCCGCGGAACATGCGGCGGAACTCGAGCGCCCGCACGCTGGCCTCGTAGCGGGGCCGTTCGCGCTCGATGTCACGGGCGGCCGATTCATCATTCTCGGATTCAGCCAGTTGCAGCAGTTCGAGCGCGTCGCGCACCGACGTGTAGGCCTGGTCCATTTCGCCGAGCTCGCCGCTCAGCCGGGCGCGCTCGCGCCCCAGCTCCTGCGCGCGTTCCGGATGGGTCCAGATCGCGGGATCTTCCAGTTCTAGGCCGACTTCCTCGAGGCGTTCGCGCTTCCGGTCATACTCAAAGAAACCCCCTCAAGGAGACGGCGCGCTCCTCGAGATCTTTCAGCGTACGCTTCAGCTGTGTGACTTCCATCGGCCGGCCCGTTTGATTCGACGGCGCGCATGGTAGCACGGGCAAGCGCCTATGCCGGCAGCAGGTGTTCGACGACCAGCTGCAGGCGGCGCTCGCCCTGGTATTCGTTCGTACCGAGCCTGTACACCATCCGCACCCTGCCCCGCGGCATCGGTTCCGGGCGCTCCGGATCGACGCTGTTGAACGCGATCGCCTCGAAGCCGCCGCGACCCTCGCGCGCCGCGACCTGGAATTTCAGGTGCCGGCCGGCCAGCACGCGCGGCGGCCCGCGCAATTCGAACTCGCCGTCGAACAGCGGCTCCGGGAATGCCGCGCCCCAGGGCCCGCCGGCGCGCAGCGCCTCGGCCAGCGGCAGCGCGATGTCGGCATCGCTGAGCTCGCCGTCGGTCTCGATCGCATCGCTCACCGCGCCCGCCGCCATGGCGCGCGCCACCTCGACATCGAAGGCGCGCGCGAAGCGATCGAGCTGGTCGCGCGCCAGCGTGAGGCCAGCGGCCATCGCGTGGCCGCCGAATTTCTCCAGCAGGCCCGGCTCGCGCGTGGCGACCGCCTCGAGCACGTCGCGCACGTGCACGCCGGGCACCGATCGCGCCGAGCCGCGCAGCGTGCGCTCGTCGGCCAGCGCGAAGGCCACGACCGGGCGGCGCAACTGTTCCTTGACGCGCCCGGCGACCAGGCCGACCACGCCCTGGTGCCAGCCGGCATCGAACAGGCACACGCCGGCGCGCCGCGTGCCGCCCGCGCCGGTGCGTAGCGCGCGCACCGCCGCCAGCGCCGTCAGCTGCATGTCGGCTTCGATTTCGCGCCGCTGCGCATTCAGCGCATCGAGCTGCGTGGCGAGCGCCGCCGCCTCGGCCGCATCGTCCGTCAGCAGGCAGCGGATGCCGACCGACATGTCGCTGAGCCGTCCAGCGGCATTGAGGCGCGGCGCAACCGCGAACCCCAAATCGGTCGCCACCACCTCGGCGCGCGCGCGGCGCGCCACGGCGAGCAGCGCCGCGATGCCCGGCACGCAGCGGCCGGCGCGGATGCGCGCGACGCCTTGCGCCACCAGCACGCGGTTGTTCGCATCGAGCGGCGCGACATCGGCCACGGTGCCGAGCGCCACCAGGTCCAGCCACGCAGCGGTCGGCGGCGCATCGCTGGGCAGGCGATGCTGTTGCGCCAGCAGCCGGCGCAGCGCCGCGCACACGTAGAAGGCGACGCCGACGCCGGCCAGCGCACCGCTGGCGAAACCATTGCCGGGCACGTTCGGATTGACGATCACGTTGGCGTCCGGCAGGTCCGCGCCCGGCAGATGATGGTCGGTGATCAGCACCTCGATGCCGCGGGCGCGCGCCGCGGCGACGCCGGCGTGGCTGCCGATGCCGTTGTCCACCGTGACGATCAGCGACGGCGCGCGTTGCGCGGCCACCGCGACGATTTCGGGCGTCAGGCCGTAGCCGTACTCGAAGCGATTCGGCACCAGGAAATCGACCGCGGCGAAGCCGCAGCTGCGCAGCGCGCGCACCATCAACGCGGTGCTGGTCGCACCATCCGCGTCGAAGTCGCCGACGATCAGCACGCGGCGCCCGGCGTGGCGCGCCAGCAGCTGCGCCGCCGCGACCGCGCCGCCCAGGCTCCCGACGGGCGCCAGCCGCTCGAGCGAGAGGTCGAGCTCGGCGCGCGTGCGCAGGCCGCGTGCCACGTACACGCGACGCAACACCGGATGCAGTTCCGCGCCGAACTCGCCGGCGTCGGCGGGCACCTCGCGTCGTTGTATCTTCAGCATCGGCGTCATCATTGCAGCAGCGACTCCCACCAGGGCCGTGGCCGGCGCCAGCGGCGCCACCACCCGCGCCAGCGCGCATCCTTCAGCACCAGCGCGCGCTCGCCGGCCAGCAGTATCGCACTGTCGGCGCGGCCGCCCTGCCATTGCGCCAGCGCCGGCGCAACCCAGTGGCGTTCGAGCGCCTGCAGGCTGTCGGTGTCCGGCGTCGCGCCCAACCCGCACACGATCAGCAGTTCATCCTCGGCGGCAGCGCCGGCGCCGGCATCCGGCCAGCGTTCGGGGCGCGGCTTGACCTCGGCCGCACGATGCTGCGCCAGCCCGTCGACGAACAGGTCGTCGGCCCAGGCGACGGCCGCGGGTGCCGCGCGGACCGCGCCGATCACCGCCGGCGCGCCTCCGCCCCACAGCCACAGCGCATTGGCCGCCAGCTGGCCGCGCGCGGCGCGCGCGCGATTGACCGGATGTTCATGCAGCCACATCTCGACCTCGGCGCCCAAGCGGCGCAGCTCGGCGGCGTGCGCGCCAGCGGGGAAGCCGCTGCGCGGATCGGCGCCGAGCCACATCGCCGGATCATCGCTCCGCGCGATCGCTCCGGCGACCGGCCCGCCGCCGGCCAGCAGCAATTCGCGCCGGCCGGTCGCGTGCAGCGCAAATCCGGAGCCGGCGAACACGCGCGCGAAATCCGTCGCCAGCTGCTGCTGCTCGGCTGCGTCGAGCTCGACGAGGCCGGCGGGATGGAGCCGCACGGTATCGAGCCCGGCGACGAAATGCACCGGCGTCGCGAACCACAACGGCTTGTCGAGCGGGAGCTTCGGCACGGCCGCGGCGGCCACCGCCGCCGGCGCCGCCGGCTCGTCGACCAGCGCGGACTTGAGCGCGAACTCGCGCCACAGCCACGTCCGCCAGCCGCCGGTTGCGGGCAACACGTCGCCGCGCACCAGCCACTGCTCGAGCGCCGGCAGGCGCGGCAACGTGGCCAGCGCCGCGCCGTCGAGGCGGGCGGGATAGAGGTCGCGCAGCACGAGGATCAGGCGGGTCACGGTGGTATCGTAACGATCATGCGCCTGGTACTCGACACCGATGCCGAAATTCTGACCGTGCGCCGCTACTCGGCCGGCGAGATCGACGTCGCGGGCACGCTGCTGCGTGCGCCGTTCATCCTCGCGCCTGCGCGCCTGGTCAGCGACTGGCCGGTCGCTTCCGCGACGGCGTTGGACGAGGCCGCGCTGGCGCCGCTGCTCTCGTTGCGCCCGGCCGTGCTGCTGATCGGCGCCGAGGGCGTCGACGCGTCACGGGGCTCATCGCTGCGGCGGTTGGTCGAGGCGCGTGGTGTCGCCTTCGAATGGATGGGCGTCGGCGCGGCCTGCCGCACTTACAACGTGCTGGCGCAGGAGCGGCGCGAAGTCGTCGCGGGTTTGTTCCCTTAGGAAGCGCACCGAGAGAAGACACAGGGCGGAAAGATCGCTCAACCAACCAACTATCCGAAGCTGACAGAATCGAATAATTGTCACTGCCTTGTTTTTGTTTTTCGAACTGTTTTTCTTCTTCTGTAGGACTACAGCTCTTCCCCTGGTGCCCTGTGTCTTCTCCCGGTGCGCCTCGCTGGCCGATGGCCTGGTGAACGGCCTGTCGGTCTTCGCCGACAGGGGACCGATACTAGCCGCGCACTTTGATCGTTGACAAGTCGGATAATAGAAATATTACTCTTTCAATGAGATACGACATTTATGTCAATTGGATTCGAAGGTACTAGCCGACGCCCCCGACCAGCGGAACGAAGCTGACGGCGCCCAGCACCTTCTGTTCGATGCCCTCCTCCCGCCGCACGATGCGCAGCAACTGCTGGCGTCCCTCGGGGCCTGCCGGCACGACCAGCCGGCCGCCTACCGCGAGCTGCTCGATCAGTTCCTCGGGCACGATCAGCGGCGCGGCGGCGACCAGGATGCCGTCGAAGGGCGCCTGCGAGCGCCAGCCGAGCGAACCGTCGCCGACCTTGAAGCGC
>JAFEDW010000062.1 GCA_018241455.1 Pseudomonadota bacterium
AGCACGGCCGCATCGATGTCGAGCCCGGTCGTGTCGAGGTCTTCGGGCCGCGGCAACAGGCCGATCGCGCCGTCGCGCGCGTCGACGCGGCCGGCGCAACGCTCGAGCATCCAGTGCAGCACGCGCAGGTTCTCGCCGTAACCGGGCCACAGGAATTTCCCCGCCGAGTCCTGGCGGAACCAGTTGACGTGGAAGATGCGCGGCGCGTGGCGCAGGCGCTCGCCCATCGCCAGCCAGTGCGCGAAGTAGTCGCCGAAGTTGTAGCCGGCGAAGGGTTTCATCGCCATCGGGTCGCGGCGCACGATTCCGACCTGGCCGGTGGCCGCGGCGGTGGTTTCGGAGGCCACCGAGGCGGCGACGAGTACGCCGTGCCGCCAGCTGCGCGCTTCGTAGACGAGCGGCGCTAGTTCGCGCCGGCGCCCGCCGAAGATCAGCGCCGAGATCGGCACGCCGTACGGGTCCTCGGCGGCCGGGCTGTAGCTCGGATTCTGCTGGGCGGAAACGGTGAAGCGCGAATTCGGATGCGCTGCCGGGCCGTTGGCCGGATCAAAGGGCTTGCCGGTCCAATCGATGACTGGCACGTGCTTCTTGCGGCCTTCCCACCACGGTTCCTGGTCCGCGGTGAGCGCCACGTTGGTGAAGATCGCGTCGTGGCTGATCATGTCGAAGGCGTTACGGTTCGTGGCACGGTTCGTGCCGGGCACGACGCCGAAATAGCCGCTCTCGGGATTGATCGCCCACAGGCGTCCGTCGGGTCCCGGCTGGAGCCAGGCGATGTCGTCGCCGATCGTGAAGATCTTCCAGCCCGGGAGCGATTCGGGCGGGATCAGCATCGCGAGGTTGGTCTTGCCGCAGGCCGACGGGAACGCCGCCGCGACATAGTGAGTTTCACCGGCCGGATTCTGCAGCCCGACGATCAGCATGTGCTCGGCCAGCCAGCCCTCGCTGCGCGCCTGGTAGCTCGCGATGCGCAGCGCGTGGCATTTCTTGCCGAGCAGTGCATTGCCGCCGTAGCCCGAACCGTAGCTCTCGATCGCGAGCTCCTCCGGGTAATGCATGATGAAGCGGCGCTTGGGGTCGAGCTCGCCGGTCGAATGCAGGCCCCGCACGAAGCGGCCGCCCTCGGTGGCGATGCGCTCGAGCGCCGCGCGGCCCATGCGCGTCATCAATCCCATGTTCAGCACCACGTAGGCGCTGTCGGTGATCTCGACGCCGCAGCGTGCGTACGGCGAGTCGAGCGGACCCATGCAGTAGGGCACCACATACATCGTGCGGCCGCGCATCGAGCCCCTGAACAGCTCGCGCATCTGCGCGCGCGCCTGTGCCGGCGCCATCCAGTTGTTGTTGGGGCCCGCGTCTTCCTGCGACGGGGTGCAGACGAAGGTCAGGTGCTCGACTCGAGCCACATCGGTCGGGTCCGAGCGGTACAGATAGCAGCGCGGGAAGGTGTCGGGGTTCAGCGGTTGCAGTTCGCCCCGGGCGACCAGTTCGGCACGCAGCGCATCGCGTTCGGCTTCCGAGCCATCGCACCAGTGGACGCGTTGGGCTTCGGTCAGCGCCGCGACCTCGGCGACCCAGGCGGCGACGTTTTTGCTGATTTCGGGCAGAGATGCGAGGGTATGGGGGGCGCTCGCCATGTCGTATCCTTGGCGGGGTACACGATTATACGGTGCCGCCGGGCGTGAACCCCACACAATCGATTGCAATCGAGGCTTGATGAGCGCGCTGGACGACATATTCCGGCCCGGCGGCACGCTGGCGCGCGCCTTCGAGGGCTTCGTCTCGCGCCCCTCGCAGCGGCGCATGGCGGCGCGCATCGCCGAGGCCCTCGAACGGCGCGAACACCTGCTGATCGAGGCGGGCACCGGCACCGGCAAGACCTTCGCCTACCTGGTGCCGGCACTGATGTCGGGGCTGCGGGTGCTCATTTCCACCGGCACGCGCACGCTGCAGGACCAGCTGTACACGCGCGACATTCCGTTGCTCGCCGGCGCGCTCGGACGTCCGCTCACCACAGCATTGCTGAAGGGACGCGCCAATTACCTCTGCCTGGCCAAGCTGTCGGGCGGCGCGCAGCAGGCGTTGCTGGCCGACGAGGCACCGACGCTGTTGGCGCAAGTGCGCGATTGGGCCGCGACGACGCGGAGCGGCGATCTGTCGGAAGTCGCCGCGCTGGGCGAATCGCATCCGCTGCGCGCGCAGCTGACCAGCACGCGCGAGGCCTGCACCGGTGCGCGCTGCGCCGAGTTCGCGCGTTGCCACGTGTTTGCAGCGCGCCGCGCCGCGCTCGAGGCCGACCTGGTGGTCGTCAATCACCATCTGCTGCTCGCCGACCTGGCACTGAAGGAAGAGGGCTTCGGCGAACTGCTGCCCGGCGTCGATGCGCTGATCCTCGATGAAGCGCACCAGCTGCCCGACCTGGCGGCCGAATTCTTCGGTGTGTCCTGCTCCAGCCGCCAGTTCGAAACACTGCTGCACGATGCGCGCGCCGAGCTGGCGGCGCTGAAAGTGCCGGCCGGCGCCATCGAAAAAGCGTCGCAGCTTCTGGAGCTGCCGCTGAAGGCTTTGCTGATACGTTTCGGCCGCCAGGAGCGGCGCCTGGCCTGGGAGGAACTCGGACCCGAGGCGCGTGCCGATTGCGCCGCGCTCCACGGCGCGCTCGGCGACTACGCCGGCGGCCTCGAGGCGCAGGGCGATGCCGCCGGCCTGGCGCAGTGCGCGGCGCGCGCCCGATCGCTGGCCGCCGACCTCGCGCAGGTCATGAGCGAGCCGGATGAAGCGCAGGCCGGCGGGGCGCGCGGCGTGGCGGTGAACGCGCGTGGCTTTGCGCTCTCGCTGCTCCCCTACGATATCTCGGCGCGCTTCCGCGGCCTCGTCGACCAGCACCCGAGCGCGTGGATCTTCACCTCGGCCACGCTGGCGCTGGCCGGCAATTTCCAGCATTTTGCCACGCGCCTGGGGCTGGGAGACGCCGCGACGCTGTGCCTCGAGAGCCCGTTCGACTACGAGCGCCAGGCGCTGCTGTACCTGCCCGAAGCGTTGCCTGATCCGGCGTCGGGCGGCTACACCGAGGCGGTACTCGCCGCCGCGCGGCCGCTGCTCGAGGCGAGCGACGGCGGAGCGTTCCTGCTGTTCACCAGCCATCGCGCTCTGCGCATCGCGGCGCAGGCGCTGCGCGCCGCGGACTGGATCGGCGACTGGCCGCTGCTGGTGCAGAACGACGCGCCGCGCGAGCTGCTGCTGCGGCGCTTCCGCGAGTCGGGGCGCGCGGTGCTGCTCGGCACGGCGAGTTTCTGGGAAGGCGTCGACGTGCAGGGCGTGGCGCTGCGCCTCGTCGTCATCGACAAGTTGCCGTTCGCCTCGCCGGAAGATCCGCAGGTGCGGGCGCGCGCGCAGTACCTGCAATCGCAGGGCATCAACGCCTTTCGTGACTACCAGCTGCCCGAGGCGGCGCTGGCGCTCAAGCAGGGCGTCGGGCGTTTGATCCGCAGCGAGGAAGATCGCGGCGTCGTCATGATCTGCGACCCGCGCTTGCTGACGCGCGGCTACGGGCGCGCCTTGTTGGCGGCGCTCCCACCGCTCCGTCCGACGCGCGGAGCGGACGAGGCGATCGCGATGCTCAAGCGGAGCGCACGCGAGCTGGAGCCGGCATGAAACTGCTGGCGCTCGACGCGGCGACCGAGTGGAGCAGCGTCGCGCTGTGGAACGAGGGCGAGCGATTCGCACGTGAACTGAAGGCCGAGCGCGGGCACGGCGAGCAGTTGCTGGCGATGGTCGATGCGTTGCTGGCGCAATCGGGGCTGGCGCTGGGCGGGCTCGATGCGATCGCGTTCGGACGCGGTCCGGGCGCATTTACCGGCTTGCGGCTGGCCGCCAGCCTCGCGCAAGGGCTGGCCTTTTCAGCCGGCCGGCCGGTGATCCCGGTCTCCAACCTGCGTGCGTTGGCGCAGCAGGCGCTGGGCGCCGCGGCCGAGGGCACGCGGGTGCTGGCCTGCCACGACGCGCGCATGGGCGAAGTCTACTGGGCGGGATTCACGTCGGCCGATGGTTGTGCCGTGGCAGCCACCGAGGAAAGCGTCGCGCGACCGGAAGCCATGCTCGGGCCGGCGCGAGCCTGGCTCGATGCGGCCGCCGCATCGGTCACCGCCGGCGTCGGCAACGGCTTCGCGACCTACCCGGCGCTGGCGCCGCTGGCCGCGCGCCTTGCGCCCGTGCTGGCCGAGGCGCATCCGCGCGCCGGCGAAATCGCGCTGTTGGCGGCCCGCGATGGCCTCGAGGCAGCCGTCCCGCCCGAGCGGGCCTGGCCGGTCTACGTGCGCGATAATGTCGCGTTGACCATCGCGGAGCGATCGAACTGACGTGCTGAGCGCCGATGCAACCGCCGCATTGATGCCGTACCCGGCACTCGTCGACGCGCTGCGCGCCGCGGCGCTCGAGATGGCCGCCGGCAAGATCCACTGTCCGCAGCGCCAGGTGTTGCCGATGGGCGAAGGCGGCGCGGTGTTGTCGATGGTTGCCGTGGCCGACGACCTGGCGGTGCACAAGCTGGTCACGGTCGTGCCGGGCAACGCGGCGCGCGCACTGCCGACGGTGCAGGGCCAGGTCAGCGTCGCGAGTTCAGTGAGCGGCGAACTGCTGTTGTCGCTGGATGGCGCGGCGGTCACCGGCTGCCGCACGGCGGCGCTGTCGATGCTCGGTGTCGCAACGCTGGTAAACGCCGCCCCGCGTGCCGCGCGCATCTACGGCACCGGCATTCAGGCGCACCACCATGTGCTCGCGCTCGCCGCGCTGTATCCGCGCTTGCGCGTCGAGGTGGTCGGACGCACGGTCGAGGCCGCAACCCGATTCTGCGCCGCGCACGCGCAGCAGTGCCCCTCGTTGGTCGTAGCGCCCGCGGTGCCGCCGGGCAACGACGTCGACCTGGTCATCACTTGCACGACCAGCCCGGAGCCCGTGTATCGCGAGGGCGCGAGGGCGCACCGGCTGGTCATTGCGGTCGGCGCCTACACGCCGCAGGCGGCAGAAGTCGCGGCCGCGACGGTGCGCGACAGCGCGCTGTACGTCGACGATCCCAGCAATGCGCGGGCCGAGGCCGGCGACCTGCTGCGCGCCGGCGTCGATTGGCAGCAGGTGCGCTCGATTGCCCAGGCCATCGGCGTGCCGGCACCTGCAGGCCCCGTTCTGTACAAGACGGTCGGGAGCGCGGCCTGGGACCTGGCCGCCGCGCGCGTGGCCGTGGCGTCCAGCGGCTGTAACAAATCTGTCATGGGGCATCGCTAACGTGGCGCCGCCCGGCCAGGCCCCAGCGTCCCCATGACAGCCAAGCATATTCTGATCGTCGAAGACGAGCGGCCGATCCGCGAGATGATCGCCTTCGGCCTGAAGCGCGCCGGCTTCGAGGTGCGCGAGGCCGAGGATAGCCGCTCAGCGCGCTCGGCCATGGCCGACCGCCGCCCGGACCTGATGCTGGTCGACTGGATGCTGCCCGACACCAGCGGCCTGGAGTTGACGCGCTCGCTCAAGCGCGAACGCGAGACCCGCGACCTGCCGATCATCATGCTGACGGCGCGCGCGGCCGAAGCCGACAAGGTGGCCGGCCTCGACGGCGGCGCCGACGATTACCTGACCAAGCCGTTCTCGCCGCGCGAGTTGCTGGCGCGTGTCAACGCGTTGCTGCGCCGCGCCTCGGGCCAGGACGAAGGCGAGGAAGTGGCGCGCGGCGCTTTGTTGCTGGATCGCGCTGGCCATCGCGTAAACTCCGGCGGACGACCGGTGGTCATGGGCCCCACGGAATACCGCCTGCTCGAGTTCTTCATGCTGCATCCCGACCGCGTCTACAGCCGCGAACAGCTCCTCGACCGGGTCTGGGGCGGCAACGTCTACGTCGAAGAGCGCACGATCGACGTGCACATCCGCAGGCTCCGCAAGGCGCTCGAGGAATTCGGTTGCGACCAGTACATCCAGACCGTGCGTGGCACGGGTTACCGCTTTTCGGTGCGCGTAGAGGAATAGGCGTCGGCGCGATCCGCCGTACACTGCAGTGATGTCCAGGATATGGTTGGCCGTGGCCGCGCGCGTGGCCCTCGTCGCTGCCGCCGGGATGGCGCTCGGTGCGCTGTTCGGGCGGCCGGCGCTGATGGCGGGTGTTGCGCTGGCACTGATCCTGGCGCGCGAGCTGCAGCAGCTGCGGCGCCTGCAACGCTGGCTGCGCACCGACCGGCTCGATGAGGCGCCCGATGCGGGCGGCGTGTGGGGCGACGTCGTCGGCATGATCGCGCGCCTGCACCGGCGCAAGCAGTACCACAAGCGCCGCCTGCTGCGCCTGTTGCGCGAGTTGCGCCGCTCGACCGCGGCAATCCCCGACGGCGTGGTGCTGCTGAACCCGCAGGCCGAGATCCTCTGGTTCAACCGCATGGCCGCGCGCCTGCTGACGCTGCGTTCGCGCACCGACGTCGGCCTGCGCATCGACAACCTCGTGCGCCAGCCGGAATTCGTGCGCTACCTCGGCGCCGGCGTGTTCGCGCAGCCGATCGTGCTGCGTTCCGGCACCAGCGGCGAGCGCTACCTGCAGATGCACATCGTGCGCTACGGCGCCGGCCAGCTGCTGTTGCTGGTGCGCGATGTCACGCGCCAGGAACAGCTCGAGACGATGCGCAAGGAATTCGTCGCCAATGCCTCGCACGAGCTGCGTTCGCCGCTGACCGTGATCGCCGGCTATCTCGAGATGCTCGCCAACGAACCCCAGCTCGATCCGGCGCTGGCCGGCCCGTTGCAGGAGATGCGCCGCCAGGCGGTGCGCATGACCGGCATCATCGAAGACCTGCTCGCGCTCTCGCGCCTCGAGGCGGATGCCGGCCCGGTCGAAGGCGTCGATGTCGACGTCGCGCACCTGCTCGAGCAGCTCAGGCGCGATACGCTGGCGCGCAGCAGCCAGGCGCCCGAGCTGCAATTGCAGATCGACTCGGCCAGCCATCTGCGCGCCGACCTGGCGCTGGTGCAGTCGGCATTCGCCAACCTGCTCGACAACGCCGCCAAGTACACGCCTTCGACCGGCACGGTCACCGTGCGCTGGTGGACCGACGCCGCCGGTGGGCACCTGGCCGTGCAGGACAACGGCATCGGCATCGCGGCCGAGCACCTGCCGCGGCTGACCGAGCGCTTCTACCGCGTCGATGCCGGACGGAGCCGTGCCACCGGCGGATCCGGCCTCGGGCTCGCGATCGTCAAGCACGTCATGCAACGCCACGGCGGGAGCCTGGAGATCGTCAGCGCCGAAGGGCGCGGCAGCACCTTCACCTGCCATTTTCCGGCCGAGCGCGTGCGCGCCGCCGCAGCTGCCGCCTGAGCCGCACGCGCGACGCCTGCGACCTGCTTCACAACGACCGATCCCGGCTGAGATATAGTACGAACATGGAAGCCGCCGACCTCTCGCATCACACCTCGCGCCGATTCAACGAAGACCTCGAGCGCGTGCGCAGCAAGGTGCTCGCGATGGGCGGGCTGGTGGAGCAGCAGCTCGCCGGCGCGCTGGGCGCGCTGATCGACGGCGACAGCAAGCTCGGCAAGACGATCGCCGCCAACGACTACCAGGTCAACGGCATGGAAGTCTCGATCGACGAGGAGTGCAGCCGCATCCTCGCCACGCGCGCGCCGGCGGCCGGCGACCTGCGCATGATCGTCGCGACGATCAAGACGATCACCGACCTCGAGCGCATCGGCGACGAGTGCGAGAAGATCGCGCTGATCGCCGCGCGCCTCGCCAACGACGAGCGCCCGCCCGATCACTACCGCAAGGTGAAGCACCTCGGCTGGATCACGCAGTCGATGGTCAACAAGGCGCTCGACGCGTTCGCGCGGCTCGATGCCGAGCTGGCGCTGGCGACCGCGCGCGAGGACCGCGTCGTCGACGAGGAATACGAGGCGATCCAGCGCCAGAGCATCACGTTCATGATGGAAGACCCGCGCGCGATCCGCCGCGCGCTCGATGTCATGTGGGTGGTGCGCGCCTTCGAGCGCATCGGCGATCATGCCAAGAACGTGTGCGAATATGTCATCTACATGGTGCACGGCAAGGACATCCGCCACACCTCGCTCGAACACGTCGAGCAGGAGATCAGGAACCGCGGCGCCCGTGCCTGAGTCAGAGCAAGGCGTGAACGCAGCCCCGATCGTGAACGCCGCCCGGATGCCATCCCGACGCCTGCTCAACCTGCTCGGTTTCCTCGCCTGCGTCGGCCTGCTCGGCTACGCCATCTACGTGCAGGGCGTGCTGCGCGTCGAACCCTGCCCGCTGTGCATTTTCCAGCGTGTCGGCATCGCGGCCTGCGGCCTGTTGTTCTTCATCGCCTGGGCGCACAACCCGGCGTCGGCGTGGATTGCGCGCAGCTACGCGGCGCTGATCGTCGTGGCCGCGCTCGTGACGGTCGGCATCGCCGCGCGCCACGTGTGGATCCAGCACCTGCCGGAGGATGCGGTGCCTTCCTGCGGCGCCGGCCTGAACTTCATGCTGGAGGAATTCCCGGTCGCCGAGGTAATCCGCAAGGTGCTGACCGGTTCGGGCGAATGCCACCAGGTGAACTGGGTATTCCTCGGCCTGTCGATGCCGACCTGGGTGTTGCTGGCGGCCGCGGGGCTCGGCACGCTCGGCGGCTACGCGAACCTCATCGCGCGCCGGCGCTAGCGAGCGCGCGCTGCGGCCAGCCGTCAGTGTGGCGACCGTTCAACCGAGCAGCTGCCGCAACGATTCGAGGTACATCGTGTGCAGCGCGTCGATATCGGCGATGCGCACGCATTCATTGACCTTGTGGATGGTCGGATTCGGCACGCCGAGTTCGACCACTTCGGCGCCCATGCGCGCGATGAAGCGGCCGTCCGAAGTGCCACCGCTCGTGGACAGCGCGGGTTCCACGCCATTCACCTTTTGCACGGCGCTCTTGATGCCGGCAAGCAACCGACCCTGCCGCGTGTAGAAGGGCTCGCCCGAATCGTACCAGTCGAGCGTGTAGCGCAACTTGTGGCGCGCGAGGATCTCCTCGACGATGCGCTTCAGGCCGTCGATGTTTTGCACCGGTGAATAACGCAGGTTGAAGCGCGCGCGCAGTTCGCCGGGAATCACGTTCGGTGCGCCGGTGCCGGCGTTGAGGTTCGACACCTGGAACGAGGTCGGCTGGAAATGTTCGTTGCCTTCATCCCAGCGGCGCGCCGCCAGCTCCGCGAGCGCCGGCGCGAAGCGATGCACCGGATTCTCCGCCAGCTGCGGATAGGCGATGTGGCCCTGCACGCCGTGCACCGTGAGTTGCCCCGACAGCGACCCACGCCGCCCGATCTTCAGCGTGTCGCCGCTCCGTTTCTCGCTCGAGGGCTCGCCGACGATGCACCAGTCGATCTTCGTGCCGCGCGCCATCAGCGTCTCGACGACTTTCTTCGTGCCGTCGACCGACGGGCCTTCCTCGTCGCTGGTGATCAGGAATGCG
>JAFEDW010000063.1 GCA_018241455.1 Pseudomonadota bacterium
AGAACCACTGCGGCAGCTATCGCATCGATCGCCCCGCGCGCCGCTGGGTGCGCATCGGCGAGCGCATGCCCAAGGGCATCGGCGACATCGGCTTCCCGATCGTCGCGCACCCGCGCGATGCCGACACGGTCTGGGTGCTGCCGATGGATGGATCGAGCGTCTGGCCGCGCACCGCGCTCGGCGGCAAGCCTGCCGTCTACGTGAGCCGCAACGGCGGCAAGAGCTGGCGGCGCCAGGACCAGGGGCTGCCGCGCACGCAGGCCTGGTTCACCGTGCTGCGCCAGGCGATGTGCGCCGATACAGCCGCGCGGTTGGGCCTGTATTTCGGCACCACGCAGGGCGAGGTCTGGGCGAGCACCGACGAAGGCGCAGCGTGGCGCTGCATCGCGCGCCACCTGCCGGAAATCTATTCCGTCACCTACGCCGATTGAGTGTTGGGGCGCGAGCATGAATACCGTCCGCGTGCCATCGCCGTTGCGCGACTACACCGGTGGCGTGGCGCGCATCGGCGCCAGCGGTTCGACCGTCGCGGAGATCCTCGGGCACATCGAACAGCAGCATCGCGGCATGCGATTTCGCATGATCGACGAGCAGGACCGGATCCGCCCGCACATCCGCATCTTCGTCAACCAGCGCGAAGTGCGCTCGCTCGATGAGGCGGTGGCGCCGCGCGACGAGATCCACCTGGTCTGCGCACTGAGCGGCGGCTAGCACGATGACGTTGAATGCCGCCGAACGCGAACGCTACAGCCGCCACCTGCTGCTGCCCGAGATCGGCGCAGCCGGGCAGGAAAGACTCAAGGCCGCGCGCGTGCTGGTCATCGGCGCCGGCGGCCTGGGCTCGCCGGCCAGCCTGTATCTTGCCGCCGCCGGCATTGGCACGCTCGGCATCGTCGATCACGACCGCGTCGATCTTTCGAACCTGCAGCGCCAGTTGCTGTTCGACACGGCCAGCGTCGGCGCCGGCAAGGCCGTGGCCGCGCAGGCGCGGCTGCGCGCGCTCAACGGCGAGATCAATGTCGTCGCGCACGAACTCGAGCTGCGCGCCGCGAACGCGCTTGAATTGCTGCGCCAGTACGACTGCATCGTCGACGGGAGCGATCGGCTCACGACGCGCTACCTGGTCAACGATGCCTGCGTGCTGTTGCGGCGCCCGCTCGTATCTGCGGCGATCCATCGCTTCGAGGGCCAGGCCATGACCTATGTGCCGGGCCAGGGCCCCTGTTATCGCTGCCTGTTCCCGCAATCGTCGGCCGGCGCCGCGCCGAGCTGCGCCGAGGCCGGCGTGCTCGGCGTGCTGCCGGGCATGCTGGGCGCGCTGCAGGCCACCGAGGCGATCAAGGTCGTGCTCGGCATCGGCGCGCCGCTGGTCGGCCGGCTGATGACCTACGACGCGCTGGCGATGGAATGGCACGAATTCCGTTTCCGGCAGCGCGCCGATTGCGCGGTGTGCGGCGACGTGCCGTCGATCACGACACTGGCGGACAGCGAGGCCTCCTGCCGCAGTGAAACCACGGGCCAATGGCCACGTTACAAACCGGAGGAGCTCGCGCGGCAACTTCGCGCCGCGGCGCTCGAGCAGCGCAAGGCGCCGCTGCTGGTCGACGTGCGCGAGCAACACGAATTCGCCACAGGGCATTTGCCTGATTCCGTCAACATCCCGCTGGCTGATCTCGGCCTGCGACTGGAGGAACTGCCGGCGGATTGCGCGGTCGTATTCGTCTGCCGAACTGGCCGCCGAAGCCTGGCGGCCTGCGATATCTCGAGCCTTGGCGGCTTGCGGTCAGTCGCTGACCTCGAGGGAGGATTGATCGCTTGGGCCGCAGCCATCGACCCGTCATTGAACGTCGCGTGATTGGAAATCTATCGATGACCACCCTGCGCGCCACGCGCCTGGCCCTGCTGGCCATTGCCGCCGTGGCCTGCACGGCCTGTGGTGCCGCGGGCCAGCCCAACGGTGCGGGCCAGGCGACCGAAGTCGGCGTCGTGGTCGTGCAGCCGCAGAAGACCGTCGTCACGACGCAACTGCCCGGACGCACGGTGGCCTTCCGCATCGCGCAGGTGCGCCCGCAGGTCAGCGGCATCATCCAGCGGCGTTTGTTCACGGAAGGCGCTTTGGTCGAGGCCGGGCAGCCGCTCTACCAACTCGATCCGGCGCCCTACCAGGCCGCCTTCGACAGCGCGCAGGCGCAGGTGGCCAGCGCCGATGCCAATGCGCTGACGCTGCGCCTGAAATTCGAGCGCTACCAGAAGCTCTCCGCTTCGGGCGATGTCAGCCAGCAGGACCGCGACGACATTACCGCGAGCCTGCACCAGGCCGAGGCGCAACAAGCCGTCGCGCGCGCCGCACTCGAGGCCGCACGCATCAATCTCGGCTACACGCGCATCGTCGCGCCCATATCCGGCCGCATCGCCACCTCGGCGTTCACCGAAGGCGCGCTGGTGACCGCCAACCAGGACGCCGCATTGACCACGGTGCAGCAGTACGCACCGATGTACGTGGATGTGACGCAGCCCGCGACCGAAGTGCTGCGCCTGCGGCAACAACTGAAGGCGGGCGCGCTGGAGCACGCCGGCGCCGATGGCGCGGTCGTGTCGCTGCTGCTCGAGGACGGAACGCCGTATCCCCAGCCCGGCCGGCTGGAATTCACCGGTGTCACCGAGAGCGAGAGCACCGGCACGATCACGTTGCGCGCCGTGTTCCCCAATGCCGATGGCACGCTGCTGCCCGGCATGTACGTGCGCGCGCTGCTGACGCTCGGCGTGGCGCAATCAGCGCTGCTGGTGCCGCAGCAGGCCGTGAGCCGCAACGCGCGCGGCGACGCCAGCGTACTGGTGGTCGGCGCGGACAACCATGTCGAGCTGCGCCCGCTGCAGCTGGAGGCCAGCAACGACAACCGGTGGCGCGTCGTGAGCGGGCTCAACGCGGGCGAGCGCATCATCGTCCAGGGCCAGCAGAAAGTGCGGCCGGGCGATGTGGTCAGGCCGGCGCTGGTCGAGCCCGCCGCGCCGTCGCACGGCTGAAGGGCGCAGATGGCGCGTTTCTTCATCGATCGCCCGATCTTCGCCTGGGTCATCGCCATCATCATCATGCTGGCGGGCGCGCTGTCGATACACCTGCTCGCGGTCGAACAGTATCCGAACATCGCGCCGGCGACCGTGACGATCAGCACCACCTACCCGGGTGCGTCGGCTCACACGGTCGAGGATTCGGTCACGCAGGTCATCGAACAATCGCTGACCGGCATCGACCACGTGGTCTACATGTCCTCGACCAGCAATTCGCAGGGCAACGCGAGCATCTCGCTCACCTTCGAGGCGGGCACCGACGCCGACGTGGCGCAGGTGCAGGTGCAGAACAAGCTGCAGCAGGCGGTACGCCGACTGCCGCTACCGGTGCAGGCGCAGGGCGTCAGCGTCAACAAGTCGACCGCCGGGTTCCTGACCGTGACGGCCTTCTTCTCGCCCGACGGTTCGATGTCGCGTGCCGATGTCGGCGACTACATCGCCTCCAACCTGCTCGATCCAATCAGCCGGGTCAGCGGCGTGGGCACGGCGCAGATGTTCGGCTCCGGCTACGCGATGCGCATCTGGCTCGATCCCTACAAGCTGAGCCAGTTCCACTTGATACCCGCCGACATCACCGCGGCGATCAATGCGCAGAACACGCAGGTGGCCGCGGGGCAACTCGGCAGCCAGCCGGTGGTCGCCGGGCAGCAATTGAACGCGATGGTCACGGCCCAGGGCAAACTGACGACTCCGCAGCAGTTCCGCGACATCGTGCTGCGCGTCAACAGCGACGGCTCGGCCGTGCATCTCGCCGACGTGGCCCGCGTCGAGCTCGGCGCCGACAGCTACGACGTGTCGACGCGCATCGACGGTTTGCCTGCCGTTGCCGTCGGCATGTCGCTGGCTTCCGGCGCCAACGCGCTGGCAACGGCCGATGCGGTCAAGGCACGCATCGACCAGTTGGCCAGGTACTTTCCGCCGGGCCTCGGCTATCGCATGGCATTCGACAGCGCCCGCTTCGTGCGCATCTCGATCTTCGAGGTGGTCAAGACGCTGCTCGAGGCGGTCGTGCTGGTCGTATTGATCATGTTCGTGTTCCTGCAGAACGTGCGCGCCACGCTGATCCCGGCGATCGCGGTGCCGGTCGTGCTGCTGGGCACTTTCGGCGTGCTGGCGGTCTTGGGGTACTCCATCAATACGCTCACCATGTTCGGCATGGTCCTCGCCATTGGCCTGCTGGTCGACGATGCGATCGTCGTGGTCGAGAACGTCGAACGCATCATGCGCGAAGACGGGCTGGACGCGCGCGAGGCCACGCGCAAATCGATGGACCAGATCACCGGCGCGCTGCTCGGCATCGCGCTGGTGCTGTCGGCGGTGCTCGTGCCGATGGCGCTGTTCGGCGGCTCGACCGGTGTCATCTATCGCCAGTTCTCCGTAACCATGGTCGCGGCGATGATCCTGTCGGTGCTGGTGGCATTGACGCTGACGCCGGCACTGTGCGCGACGATCCTGCGCCACTCCGACGTCGCCGATCCGCACGGCGCCGGACTGCTGGCGCGGCTCGAGCACCAGTTCGAGCGCCTCAGCGGGGCCTACCAGGGCCTGGTGCGTCGCCTGCTGCCGCAGACCCGCCGCGCCATGCTGGCGTACGCCGGGCTGCTGGGGTTGCTCGCGCTGCTGGTGGTCACGCTGCCGACGGCATTCCTGCCGGAGGAAGACCAGGGCGCGCTGATGGCGATCATGCAGCTGCCGTCCGGCGCAACGCTGCAACGCACGGTCGACGCACAGGCGCAGCTCGAGTCGGACTTGCGGGCCGAAAAGGACTCGGTGAGCGCCGTGTTCTCGATCGCCGGCCGCAGCTTCAGCGGCAATGGCCAGAATACCGGCATGTCCTTCGTGCTGCTGCGCGACTGGAGCGAGCGCAAGGCGAGCTCGCAGTCGGCCGCGATGATCGCCAAGCGCGCCAACCAGGCCGCGGCGAAAATCCGCGACGCGTCAACGATCGTCATGTCGCCGCCGGTGATCCGCGGGCTCGGCACCTCGAGCGGCTTCGACCTGGAGCTCAAGGACGTGGCCGGCGTTGGCCGCGACGCATTGGCGCGCGCGCGCGACCAGTTTCTCGATCTCGCCCGGCGGGATCCGCGCCTGGCGCACGTGCGCCTCAATGGCCTGGCGGACCAGCCGGAATTCCACCTGAATATTGACCAGGTGAAGGCCAGCGCGCTCGGCCTGTCGATCGCCGACGTCAATGACACGATCTCGAGCGCCATCGGCGGCAGCTACGTCAACGATTTCATCGATCGCGGCCGCGTCAAGAAGGTCTACATGCAGTCCGACCCGCAGTTCCGCATGCAACCCGGCGACCTCGATCGCTGGTTCGTGCGCAACGCGGGCGGCGACATGGTGCCGTTTTCCGCATTCTCCACCGGCGCCTGGTCGCTCAGTGCCCCGAGCCTGGAACGTTACAACGGCAATTCGTCGATCGAGATCATCGGTGAACCGGCGCCGGGCATCAGCAGCGGCACCGCGCTGCAGGCCGTGGAAGCGCTGGTCGCGAGACTGCCGGCCGGCATCGGCTTTGAATGGTCGGGTCTTTCGTACCAGGAAAAACTGTCGGGCTCGCAGGCTCCGGCGTTGTATGCCATCTCGGTCGTGTTCGTGTTCCTGTGCCTGGCGGCGCTGTACGAGAGCTGGTCGTTGCCGTTATCGGTGATGCTGGTCGTGCCGTTGGGCGTGATCGGCGCGCTGCTGGCCGCGTGGAGCCGCGGGCTCGCTAACGACGTGTATTTTCAGGTGGGGCTGCTGACCACGGTGGGCCTGTCGGCCAAGAACGCGATCCTGATCGTCGAGTTCGCCAAGAAGCTGAACGAGGCCGGCATGGAACTCACCGCGGCCATCCTGCAGACGGTGCGCATCCGCCTGCGTCCGATCCTGATGACCTCGCTCGCCTTCATGCTGGGCGTGCTGCCGCTGGTGCTGAGCACGGGCGCTGGCGCGGCGGGACGCATCGCGATCGGCACCGGCGTGTTCGGCGGCATGTTCGCGGCCACGGTGCTCGGTTTGTTCTTCGCGCCGCTGTTCTTCGTGATCGTGCAGCGACTGACCTCGCGGCGCCCCGCCGCCGCGGCCGTTCCGACCGCCGATTGATCGCTTCAGAGGCCGACGCGGCCGAGCGCGTCGGCGATGCCGCGCAGCCGTGCGGCCAGCGCCGGATGGTCGGCCTCGAAGCGCACCGCGAGCGCTTCCAGCCGCGGGGCGTGGGTGGCATCGCTCGTGGCCCGCCCGATATCCGCGGTAACGGCCGCGAGCAGGCGGCGCGCTTCATCGTCGAGTTGCGGCGCACCCTGCAGTTCGGCATGCAGCCGCGCCAGCGCCTCGTGCAAAGATTCCTTGCTCATGCCGGCATCATAGCCGATTGGCCGGTGCGCGCCGAATGCACGATCGCATCAGAACAGGTCCAGCGACGTCGCATCGGGCAGGGACCTCGCCCGCGCCTGTGCTTCGGCGGCGCTCACCAGGCTCCCGACACGCACACCGAGCAACCGCAGCCTTCGGTCGAGCGGCGCGCGCTTCAGGCATTGGCCCGCGGTGCGGCGGATCACCGCAGCGTCGGCGGTATGGAACTCCAGCGTCTGGGCGCGCGTGACCGAGCGGAAATTGTCGTAGCGCAGTTTCACGCCGATGGTCCGTCCCGCGTAGCCGTGCCGCGCGAGATCCGCGGCGAGGCGTTCGCACAGCGACGTGAAGACCGCGCTCAATTCCGGGCGATCGCGCACCGCATGCAGGTCGCGCTCGAAGGTGGTCTCGCAGCTCATCGATACCGGTTCACTGTGCGTGCTGATGTCGCGCGTGTCGCGCCCCCATGATACTTCGTGCAGCCAGTGGCCGTGGTGGCGGCCGAACTGCTCGATCAGCCAGCGCGGTTCGCAACGCGCCAGCTCGCCGATCGTGCGCACGCCGAGTTGCTCGAGCCGCGCGCTGGCCTTCGGCCCCACGCCGTTGATCTTGCGGCAGGGCAATGGCCAGATGCGCGCCGCCAGGTCGCCGGCATGGATGATCGTGACGCCGTTGGGCTTGTCGAATTCGCTCGCGAGCTTCGCCAGCAGCTTGTTGGGAGCGACGCCGATCGAGCAGGTGAGCCCGGTGCATTCGCGAATCGAGCGCTGGATGCGCAGCGCGAGCGGCCGGCCGCCCTGCTCGGCGCCGCCGGCCACCGCGTCGAAATCGATGTACACCTCGTCGATGCCGCGGTCTTCGACCCGCGGCGCGATCGCGGCAATCGCCGCCTTGAACAGCCGCGAATAGCGCCGGTACTCGTCGAAATCCGCCGGCAGCAGGATCGCGTCGGGACAGGCCCGCGCCGCCTGCATCAGGCCCATGCCCGAGTGCACGCCGAATTCGCGCGCCGCGTAAGTCGCCGTCGTGACCACGCCGCGCCCCTGGTAGCTCGCGAGGCGCGCGAACTCCCGCACATGGCCTTCGCCGCCGGCGCGCCGGCGTCCGCCGATGACGACCGGCTGGCCGGCCAGTTGCGGATAGCGCAGCAGCTCCACCGATGCGTAGAACGCATCCATGTCGAGGTGCGCGATGCGTCGTTCGACGGCGGGAAGTTCGGCGCCCATGCGTCCGCTTACCGGCTCAGGCATCCGGCTGGCCGCGCCAGAACCTGCGATGCAGCGGCCGCGCGCCGAGATTATTGACGAGCTCGGCCGGATGCGCGACATCCCACACCGCCACATCGCACCACTTGCCGGGCTCGAGCGTGCCGACGGAGTCTTGCAGGCCGAGCGCGCGCGCAGCGTGACGCGTCACGCCGGCGAGGCACTCGGCCGTGGTCAAGCCGAACTCCACGGCCGCCAGGTTCATCGCCGCCAGCAGGGAACTGAGCGGCGAGGTGCCGGGATTGCAGTCGGTCGCGACGGCCATCGGCACACCGGCCCGGCGCAGCGCCTCGATCGGCGGACGCTGCTGCTCGCGCAGGAAATAGAACGCGCCGGGCAGCAGCACGGCGACGGTGCCCGCCTGTGCCAACGCGCTCACGCCATCTTCGTCGGTGTATTCGAGGTGATCGGCGGACAATGCGCCGTGCCGCGCCGCGAGCCGCGCACCGTGCAGGTTCGACAGCTGGTCGGCGTGCAACTTCACGCGCAGTCCGTACTGTCTTGCGGCCGCGAAGATGCGGTCCACCTGCTGGGGCGTGAATGCGATGGTTTCACAGTAAGCATCGAAGGCATCGGCAAGCCCGCTCGCGGCCACCGCCGGCAACCATTCGGTACACAAGCGCTGCACGTAGCCGTCGGAGTCACCGCCATGCTCGGGCGGCAACGTGTGCGCACCCAGGTACGTCGTCACCACCGACAGCGCGCGCAGGTCGGCGATCGCGCGCGCCGCTCGCAGCATGCGCAACTCGGTGTCGAGATCGAGTCCGTAGCCCGATTTGATCTCGAGCGTCGTCGTGCCGTCGGCGAGCAACGCGTCGACGCGCGGCAGCGCCGCATCGACCAATTGCTGCACGCTGGCCTGGCGCGTTGCCGCGACGGTCGAGAGGATGCCGCCGCCCGATTTCGCGATGCTCTGGTAGCTCTCGCCGGCGCGGCGCCGCTCGAATTCCGCGGCGCGATTGCCGGCGTGCACGATGTGGGTGTGGCAATCGATCAATCCCGGCGTCACCAGCCGGCCGCCCACGTCGAGCAGTTCCGCATCCGGAAAGCGCTGCTGCAGCTCGCGCGCCAGACCCAGCGCGGCGATGCGACCCTGTTGCACGGCGATTGCCGCCGGATGCGCGGCGCAGTCCCCGGCCCGCTCGGCAGGAACCGCGACGGCGGACCAGACCCTGCCGTTGGCGATGATTCGGGTAGCGCTGGTTGCGGGCATGAACTGCGAGATTACCCGCCCCGCACTGCCGGCGCCATGCGGTGCTAACATGTTGCGGATGCGAGTCGGGACAGGCACGGCAGAGAGCGTAGTCACCTACGCCAACCTGTGGCGGGACGGCCGCTGGCTGAAGAATGCCACGGTCGAAATCGACGCCAGCGGCAAGATCGTGGATGTCTCGACTGAGACCCGCGGCGGCGCATCCGCGATCCCGGGATTGACGCTCCCGGGACTGGTCGACGCCCACTGCCACGCGTTCCAGCGCGCGCTCGGCGCCTGGACGCAGCGCGCCGCCGGGGCGCGCGATGATTTCTGGAGCTGGCGCGAGACCATGTATGCGCTCGCCGGGCGCCTGACGCGCGCGGACCTCGAAGCGATCACCGCACGCTGCTACCTGGAATTGCTGCGCGGCGGCTACACCGCGGTCGCTGAGTTTCTCTATCTTCATCGGCTCGGCGACCGCCGCGACCTCGATGCCGACGTGGCCGTCGCCGCGGCGGCGCAGCGCACCGGCATGCCGGTCACGTTGCTGCCCACGCTGTACCAGCATGCCGATTTCGGCGGTGCCGCGCCAAAGC
>JAFEDW010000064.1 GCA_018241455.1 Pseudomonadota bacterium
GCATGGTGTTCTGGCTGGCGGGCGACCTGGGTTGGGCGCAGCACCCCTGGTTCGACCTGGCCGCCGCCGGCCTGGCCCTGCTCGTTTCCCTGGTTGGCGGGCGCACACTCAACGTGCTCGCGGCCGGCGAACTGCGCAGCGCGGTGCTGGGGCTCGATGCGCGGCTGGCGCGGCCGGCGGTGTTCCTGGTCGCCGCAGCGTTGACCTCGCTCGCGGTGCTGGCCGCGGGTCCGGTTGGTTTCGTCGGGCTCGTGGCGCCGCACCTGGTGCGGCTGGCGTTGCGCACCTCGGACCATCGGCTGGTGGCGCCCGGCGCGGCGCTGTGCGGCGGCGCACTGCTGTGCCTGGCCGATATCGCCAGCCGAACCGTCGCGGCGCCGCGCCAGCTGCCGGTTGGCGCGATCACCGCGCTGGTCGGCGCGCCGATCTTCCTGCTGCTGCTGCGCCGACGAGTCAGTCGCTGACCCGCCTGCGGCGGCCGCGGCCGCCGCGGGCGGCGGCGCAAGCTCAGGCGCGGCGTTGCGTGAGGCTCCGTCGGCCTTGCGTGTATTCCTGCCCGCCGACCATCAGCGCCTTGAAGCGGGCCGCATCGCCGGCCTGGACCGCGCTGCGCACGCTGTCGACCGCCTGCGCCAGCGCATCGAGCGATTCGCGGCCGTACTCGTTCAGATGCTGGATCTCGAAATAAAGCTCGGGACTGTCGTTCGACACGCGCGCCGCGACATCGAACTGCGCATCGAAGGTCGTGCTCGACATCTGCACCAAGCGCGGCGCGTTCTCGCCGCTCCGCGCCAGCGCGGTGACGAAGGCGATGTTGAGCGCGTGCGAGAGGCCGAGCACGTAAGCGACCAACCGATCGTGCTCATCGAGGCTCATGACCACCTGCTCGACCATCGTCGGGGCGAACAGCCCGCGCACGCGCTCGAGCGCATCGCCAGCGCCCAGGTCGATGAAGATCACGTGCCGGCCCGAGAGCAGTTCGGTGTCCGGCCCGAACATCGGGTGGATCGAGGTCACGCGCACGCCCGCCTCGCGCAACGCGGCAAGGCCGGCGCGGAGCGGCGTCTTCAGCGAACCGACATCGAACACCACGCCGCGCGGGCGGCGCTGCGCCAGCTCGCGCAGGATCGTGTTGGTCGCGCCGAGCGGCGTGGCGACGACGATGAAATCGTGCTCGAGCGGGCTGCCGTGCCAGTCCGCGATCGAGCCGGCGCCACCGTTCGGGTCGGCCACTTCGACCGCGAAACCCTGCGAGGCGAGGAACTGCGCGAACCAGCCACCGATCTTGCCGGCGCCGCCGATCACCAGCGCGCGCTGGCCGCTGCCGGCGCCGCGCGCCGCGACGCTGGCCTGTTCCTGCGTCGTGAGTGAGGAACGAATCAGCAGCCGCATCACGCCTTCCGCGATGTCGGCGGGCACGCCGAGCTCGGCGGCATTGGCGCGCACGCCGAGGATCACGTCGCGCTCGCGCGCATAGTCGCGGGTCGGATAACCGGTGGCGCGCTTGACGCGCGCGATCTCGCGGCTGGTGGCCTGGCGTTCGGAGATCAGTTCGAGCAGGCGCCGGTCGAGGCCGTCGAGGCGCGCGCGCAGTTCATCGAGATTCATGCGGAGCTTCCAGAAGTGGCTCCGGCCTTTGTAAAGGCAAAGGGCGCACACCGCAAGGGTATGCGCGGATCGGGCAAAAGGCCCGATCCGCGCCGCCCCAAAACCGCTGCCAGGTCTTAAAAGTGCAGCGGCAGGCTGAACAGCAGCGAGACGCCGTCGTCATCGCATCGGTAGTCGTAGCCGTAGTAGTCGTCGCAGTCGTAGTAGTAACTGCTATACGCCGGCGGATAAACGTAGCGCGGGCCGTAGCCGTAGTACGGGCGGTCGTAGTAGTAGCGCGGGTAGCGGTACACGTACGGACGGTAAGCTGGCACGCCCCAGCGATGCCCTTCCGGGTTGTAGCCGCCGCGGCCGTGCCAATCGTTACGGCCGTGCCAATCGTTGCGGCCCTGCCAGCTGCGGTTCTGGTCCCAGCCGGGCCGGCCGTACGACCGGCCGTTGGAGCGATTGTCGTACCGTCCGTGGTCCTGGCCGCCTCGCGGCCCGTAGCCCTGGTCGCGGGCCTGCGCCTGCGGGGCCAGTGTCAGTGCCGTCAGTACCAGCGCGGTGGCTGCGATGATCCCTTTCATGGCCTGCTCCTCCAATGGCTTTTTCAGCCTTGGCACTGAAACTACGCCGGCCACGCTGAACACCGCCTGAACCACGCCGGCGCAGCGCATCTAGTAAAATCCCCTTTTTATGGCCTGGCATCGCGAACACCTGCCCGATCCGCTTCCGGCGGAGCCGCTCGAACTGGCGGCCGAATGGCTCGCCGAGGCCACGCGGCGCGCGCTGCAGCCCAATCCGAACGCCATGGTGCTGGCGACGGCGGATGCTTCAGGGCGCCCGTCCGCGCGCGTCGTGCTGTGCAAACGCATCACGCCGCACCCCGGTTTTCTCACCTTTTATACGAACTACCACTCACGCAAGGGCCGCGAACTCGAGGCGCGCGCGCAGGCCGCCGTCGTCATGCACTGGGACGCGCTGCACCGGCAGTTGCGCGTCGAGGGCCGAATCGTGCGCGCCGCTGCTGCCGAGAGCGACGCCTATTTCGCCAGCCGCAACTGGCAGAGCCGCCTCGGTGCCTGGGCGAGCCAGCAGAGCGAGCCGATCGGCTCGCGCGCCGAACTGCTGGCGAGCGTCGCGAAAACCGCCTTGCGCCTCGCGCTACCGACACCGAGCGGCGATGAAGAAGCGCGCGACCCGGGCCTGCGCATTGCGCGGCCGCCGCACTGGGGCGGCTACCACCTGTGGGCCGATGCGGTCGAACTGTGGTGCGAAGGCAGCGCGCGCATCCACGATCGGGCCCGCTGGCAGCGCACGTTGGCGTCGCGCGGCGATGGCTTCGAACCCGGCCCCTGGTCGGTGACGCGGCTGCAGCCGTGAGTCGTTGAAACCCAAGGGGCCGCGGGCAATGTGGCGCACCGTGCGCATCACGATACTGATGATCGTGCTCGCGATCGTCGCGGTCGGCAGCTGGCTCGACCGCGAGCGCACCCGCAGCTGGGAGCATACCGTCCAGGTGGGCGCCTTCCCTGTCAATGCCGACGGCAGCGCCGCCGCCGCGGACTACATCGCGCAGCTGGATGCGGCGGAGCTGCAGCCGGTCACCGATTTCATCGCGCGCGAAGCGCACCGCTACGGCATCGCGCTCGATGCGCCGGTCGGGATAAGACTGTATGCGCCGCGGGCGCAGCGGCCGCCGGAACTGGCCAGCGGTGCGGGATTCCTCGGGCGCGTGTGGTGGGCGCTGCGCCTGCACTACTACCGGCTGCAGGCGATCTGGTCCATCGAGCGCGCGCGACCTCAGATCGCGCTGTTCCTGCTGTACCACGATCCGGCCGCGAGCCCGGTGCTGCCGGATTCGCTCGGCCTGCAGCGCGGCCTGATGGGCGTCGTGCACCTGTTCGCAACCCGCTCGCAGGCAGCGCAGAATGCGATCGTGACCGCGCACGAACTGCTGCACACCTTTGGCGCCACCGACAAGTACGCTCTCGACAGCAACGTGCCGCTGTATCCGCTGGGGTTCGCGGAACCCAAGCTCGAACCGCGCTATCCGCAGCGCTACGCCGAGATCATGGCGGGACGCATTCCGCTCGCACCGGGCCGCCAGGTCATGCCCGATGACCTGTCGCAGGTGCGGGTCGGACCGGCCACGGCGCTCGAGATCGGCTGGCTGCACTGATGACCGCGACGCTACCGCCCGGGGCGCCGATGCCCAACGCGCCACCGCTCGCCGCCGGATTGGTCGGCGCACGGGATTTGAGCGTGCGGGCCGGAGGGCGCACGTTGCTGGCCGAACTCGATTTCACGCTGCAACCTGGTGAGTTCCTCGCCGTGCTCGGCCGCAACGGCAGCGGCAAGAGCCTCACGCTCCATACGCTGGCGGGCCTGCGTGCTCCGGCCGCCGGCGCGGTGACGCTGGGCGGCACGGCGTTGGGCGAACTGGCGCGCAGCGAGATCGCGCGCCGGCTCGCTTTCCTGCCGCAGGATCGCGAGGACGCACTGCCGTTGTCGGTGTTCGAAGCCACGCTCCTCGGGCGCCATCCGCACATCGGCTGGCTGCGCGGCGAATCACCACGGGACCACGCGATCACGCTGGCCGCGCTCGAGCGCATGGGCGTGGCCGGGTTCGGCGCGCGCCTGCTGGCGACGCTCTCCGGCGGCGAGCAGCGTCGCGCCGCGATGGCCGGCCTGCTGGCGCAGGAACCGCAGGTGTACCTGCTCGATGAACCGACCAACCACCTCGACCCGCATCACCAGGTCGACGTACTGCTGGCTTTTCGCGAGCGCTGCGCTGTCGGCGCCGCCGTCATCGCGACGCTCCACGACCCGGCGCTCGCCGAACGCTGCGCCGACCGCGTGCTGCTGATGCACGGCGATGGCCGCTGGCGGCTGGGAAATGTTGCCGACGTGCTGAACGCAGATGAGCTGTCGCAGCTCTATGCGACGCCGATGCGCGAACTGTCGGGCGCCGGCCGCCGCGCGTTCATTCCCGCATAGCCGCCAGCACCGGCGCATGCAGCGCCGCGTTCGCCGCGAGCACCGTCGTGGTATCGAGGTCGACCTCACCACCGTCCAACGCGGTAAATATGCCACCGGATTCGTCGACGATGACGCTGAGCGCGGCGATATCGAGGATGTTCACGTCCGACTCGATCACGATATCGAGCGCGCCGCGCGCGAGCAGGTGGTAGTGCACGAAATCGCCGTAGCCGCGCAGCCGGTTGACGCGCCCGATGAGCGTGCCGAAACGCCGCCAGCCTACGGTCGAGGCGGCGAGCGTCTTGAGGTTCCCGGTCGACAAGATCGCTTCCGACAGCGCGCCGACGCCGCTGACGCGGATCGGCTCGCCATTCAGGAATGCGCCCTCACCCCGCTCTGCCCACGCGAGTTCGCCGTAGGCCGGCGCGCTCGACACGCCCAGCACCAGTTTTCCGGCGCGCCGCAGTGCGATCTGCGTCGAGAAGAATGGCGTGTCGCGAACGAAGGATTTCGTGCCGTCGATCGGATCGACCAGCCACACGTGCTCCGCATTCATCGCGCGCTGGCCGGTCTCCTCGCCGTAGAAGCCGTGGTCCGGGAACTGCGCCTCGAGCACCGCGCGGATGGCTTGCTCGCATTGCACGTCGGCCTCGGTCACCGGCGTGCGGTCTTCCTTGATGCGCACGGCCAGATTGCTGCGGTACAGGCGCGTGGCTACCTCGGCGGCAGCACGCGCCGCCTCGAGCGCGCATTCAAGTTCCCGGGATGCCATAGGGCCAATACTAGCGCGACTCGGGCACCGCCGGTGCTCAGTGGAAACTGAAGCGCGTGGCGACGAACAGCGCCCGGCCAGCGGTGTTGTAACCGCTTGCCAGTTCGTAGTGGCGGTCGAGCGCGTTTTCCAGCCGCGCGGTCAGCGACCAGGCCGGCGTGAGCGCGACCTTCGCGTGCAATCCCAGCAGCGTGTAGCCACCGTCCGTCACCGGCGCGCCGCTGGCGACGTCGCTGTCGGCGCGCGAGCCGGCCTGCAGAAGGTCCGCGCCCACCTCGCCACGCGAGAACCGGCGCGCGCCGCTCACGCTGAAGCTCTGGCGCGCGCGGCGCAGCAACAGGCTATCGTCGGCCAGGTTGCGCGGATTCTGCCAATCCGCCTCGGCGTGCAGCGACCAGTCGTCGAGTTGCAGGTCCCAACCCGCTTCGAGGCCGCGGACACGCGCACGGTCGATGTTGATGTTCAGCGGGCTGTACATCGGCGGCGCGTAGACGGTGGTGATCAGATCGTCGATCGTGTTCTGGAAGGCCGCGAGGCTCAGCTGTTGCGCCTTGCCGACGCGCCACTTGATACCGGCCTCGAGGTTGCGCGATTGCTCCGGCAAGAGGCCGGGGTTCGCGCCATAGCCGAAGCGGTCGGTCGCCGACGGTGCGCGAAACGCCGTTCCGCCCGAGATCGTCAGCAGCAGGTCATCGGTGGCGGCATAGCCGTATTCGGCATTCCACGTGGCGTGATTGCCGAACGCAGGATGCCGGTAGTCGCCGCCGGCGAGCAGCAGGCGGCTCGAGCCGAACTTCAGCTGATCCTGCAGGTAATAGGTCTGCGCATTCGTGCTGACCGCATATTGCGTGCCGAACGACAGCGAATCGGTGTGCTCCTGCGTCAGGATCGCGCCGAAGGTGAGCACCTGGCCGAAAGCGCCGCTGCCAATCGTCACGTCGTTCTGCAGGTCGATGGTATTGCGCGCGGTGATGTCGTAATCCTTGCGCAGGTTCGCGTCGTACACATCGGCCTGGTTCTGGTGCAGGTCATCGACATTGCGGCTCAAGGTCAGGCGCGTGCGCCACCGCTCGCTGAAATTGCCGGCCGCATGCACGGCGAAAACGCTGTCGGCGAAGTCTTCGCCGGCAGCCGAAAATCCGATGACCGGGTACGGGAAATCATTGCCGTAGACCTGGTTGGAATAGTCCGACGTGCCGGCGGCGCGCCAGTAGAGCGCACCGACATCGACCGCGGCGATGCGTGTCTCCGCGGTCAGCGTGCCGGAGAGGTTCTTGTAGCCGCGATCAACCGTGTCGGCCGTGAACGTGGGGAAGCCATCCGATCGCTCGCCGGTCAGTGCCGCCTGCAGCAGCGAGGCGCCGGCCTCGTAGTGCCCGGCCAGCGAGAATTCGCCGGTGCCATAGGTGCCATAGCCCAGCATCGCATCGATGCCATTCGGGCCACTGCGGCGCGTGATCAGGTTGACGACGCCGCCGATCGCGTCGGTGCCGTAGATCGCCGAGCGTGGGCCCTTGACGATCTCGATGCGCTCGAACAGTTCGGGCGCCAGGTTCTGCAGCGGCGCGCCGCCGTAGGTGCCGGGATTGATGCGCACGCCGTCGATCATGATGATCGACTGGTCGCTCTTGGTGCCGCGGATGAACAGCGACAACGGCTGGCCCGGGCCACCCGAGCGGCCGAGATCGATGCCGGCGTGGAAGCGCAGCACATCGCCGACATCGCTGGCGAGCGAATCCTCGAGCGCGACGCGATCGATCACGACGATCGGCTCCAGCGCCTGGCTGGCGGGCTGCGCGACGCGCGTCGCGGTGATGATGATCTCGGCCAAGACATCGTTATTTCTGGCGGCAGCGGACGCCGCCTGCTGCGCCTGCGCGGCCGCGAACGGCAACAACGCACCCAGGGCCACGAGGCCCGTACGAATTGACATGGACATCGGCAACTCTCCTGGCCATGCTCGCCCGCATGGCACGCGTTCGGATCGAGTGGCCGCGATGCCGGAGAATTTCGGGGGTCGCCGCGTGCGTGGTCGAGGAGGCACGGGCGCCGCCCGATGCCCTCCGCACCGCGGTACGTTGCCAGGCCGGTCTCCGGACTCGTGAGCGGGCTTCCCCATTCGGGCCGCCTTCCCGTGCTCCCAAGGCACAGTGGCTTGCGTGACCCGACTTGACTCACTTACCGTTGCGGGGGCAGTACCGGGATCGCCTTGTTGAAGCGCTGCACCGGTTTCCCGTTTCACTCGCTGGCGCTTTATCGCCGCACGAGCACCTGGACGCCGATAGTCTGACGAGCCGATACCCGCCGGGTCAAGCCCGCGGCTCGCCATGCGCCGGCACATGAGGTAGCTTGGCCACATGGGAAACCGGCTCTCGAAGATCGTGACGCGCACCGGCGACGACGGCAGCACCGGCCTGGCCGACGGGAGTCGCGTGCCCAAGCACAGCGCACGCATCGAGGCCTGCGGCAGCGTCGATGAACTCAACAGCGCAATCGGTGTGCTGCTGGCGCAGCCTGACCTGCCGTCACCCATGCCCGCGCAGCTGCTGGAAATCCAACACGATTTGTTCGATCTCGGCGGCGAACTCGCCATTCCGGGAAGCGTCGTCATCCGCGAGCAACAGGTGGAAGCGCTCGAAACCCTGGTCGAAGAATGGAATGCGGGTCTGCCCGCCTTGCGCGAATTCGTGCTGCCCGGTGGCGGTGCCGCAGCGGCGCATTGCCACATGGCGCGTTCGATCTGCCGCCGCGCGGAGCGGCGCTGCTGGGCGTTGTCGAGCACTGAACCGGTCAGCCCGCAGGCGCTGCGTTACCTGAATCGCCTTTCGGACCTGCTGTTCGTGTTCGCGCGCGTATTGGCGCGGCGGGAGAAAGGGAGCGAGGTCATGTGGCGGCGCGATCGGCGAGGGTGACAGGCGGACGGACACAGCATGCATAGCGCTCGCTACGCTTCCGCTGGCGCCCACACGCGCGACTATTGCGGCTCGGGTGCCAGCGTCACGCTAAACCGCCTCCCCACCGGCCACTCTGCCTTACGGGGTACGGTGAGTTCCCTGGTCTTCGCGTTCCACAAGAAAGGCGTCCGGTCGACAGGATGCGTTGATATTTCCGGATGCGTGGCCATGAAGGCCGCCACATCCTTCGTCGCGATGTTTTGCTTCCGCAGCTGGTAGACCAGGCATCCCAACCGCTGGACCGCTGCGACATCGTAGCTGCGCCCGATGTACCGTACAAAGGCGCTGCCTTCTGTGGCCAACATCATCCGCCCCATCGGATTGTATACACTCGCCAGACTGATCGACGACAGGGCCTTGAGATTCCATTCCTCGAACTCGCGCTGCCGCGCGCTGAATGTGTCCGGATCCCCGACTGCGAGCGCCTGCAGCTGCGACACGCGTTCGGCCTGCAGATTCATGGTCGCATTCAGCTTGAAGAACGTCGGTGCAATCCGGTTACCGAGCGAATCGGGGGACTTACGTGACCGCACCCGCGGGCTGAACTGCACTGGCCTCAGGACCTCGTACATGAAACGCATCTCGGCCGCGAACGCATCGCCGATCTGCCACGCTGTATTGGGCATCGGCGTCAGCCACGGGTACTGACTGTCGAACGCTGTGATTGGAACCATCGGATCCTGGATGGCATCCACCAACAGCAACTCATCGCCGTGCACGAAGGCGACGGCAAGCATCGTGGACAGCAGCGTCCCCTGGCCGTGAAGCACCCGCATCCAGAACGCCAGGTCAGCGGAAAGGTCCCCAAGCGCCGCGCGTTGTTCCTTCACAGTCCCACGCTGCATGCGGTCGGCCAGATCCGCAAGAAACAGCACGCGCGGTTTCCTCACCGTCATCGGAAAAGGCTGGGCGTACCCGGGCTTGGCGGTCTCCACGTAACTCG
>JAFEDW010000065.1 GCA_018241455.1 Pseudomonadota bacterium
GCCGGCGCGGCCGGCGCAGCGGCAGCGGCAGCGGCAGCGGCCGGGGCATCGTTGTTCCAGATGTCCCTGATCATCAGCCACTTGCCGTCGGCCTTATGCCAGACCTCGACGTACTTGCCCGTGGCCAGGCTGGCGCCGTTCGCGCCGGCCACGTGGAAGAAGCCGGAGTGCCAGCCGAGGTCGCCCGACACGCCGCCGCTGTCCGCATCGAGCGCGAAAGTGACGCCGGCCGCCTTCGAGGCCGCCATGTCGGTGCTCAGGTACTGCTTCATCGCCTCGTGACCCTTCAGCGAAGTGCCATCGGGCGGCATCATGATCGCGTCGTCGGCATACAGCGCGACGATCTTGTCGGCGTCGCCCGCGTTGTAGGCCTGAACCCAGGCGTTGGTCGCGTCGTGCATGGCGGCCATGTCGGCCGAAGTGTCGACCGGTCCGGCGTTCTGCGCACAGCCGGCGAGCGCCAGCAAACCCATCGCGGCCAGAGCCGCTTGAATCTTCATGCCCATCTTGGATCCCCTCCTGTCAGCCCGTTTGCTCACCACATGTCCTTGAGCTTCGCGGCCACGTCGATCTTCTCGGCACGTGCCTCGACGATCAGGCCTTCCGAATTCTGCGATCCCTGGTACGCGCTTTGTTCACAACACTTCAGCACCTTCTCGGTGACGAAGCGGCTGCGTGCGCCGTAGACGTGCGCATCGCCATTGCGCGGCTGCTGCGTCAGCGGGAATTTCAGCGGCTGGCACAGGTACAGCTCGTTGCGCGCGCGGGTCATCGCCACGTACAGCAGCCGGCGCTCCTCGTCGATGAGCTCGGTACGGCCGGTCGAGAATTCCGACGGGAAACTGCCGTCGACGACGTTCAGCAGGTAGACCGTGTCCCACTCCATGCCCTTGGCCGAGTGCACGGTCGACAGCACCAGGTAATCCTCATCGTGCAACGGCGAGCCCGACAGGTCGCCCGCGGCATTCGGCGGGTCGAGCGCCAGCTCGGTGATGAAGCGTTCGCGCGACGGGAACTGGCCGGAGAGTTGCTCGAGCTGGTCCAGGTCGGCGATGCGGGTGTGCGACTGCTCGTAGAGGCGCTCGAGGTGCGGCTGGTACCAGGCGCGCGCCAGCGCCACCTGGCCCGGCCAGGGCTTCTGCGGTTCGGTCAGCGTGCCCAGCAGCCTGGCGAGCTTCGGCAGGTCCTGCAGCGCGGCGGCGGGCTTCTTCACTTCGGCCAGCACGGCGAACTGCCCGTTGCGCGCTTCGAGCTCGGCGACGATGCGCTGCGCATTGGCCGGGCCCATGCCCGGCAACAGCTGCAGCACGCGGAACGCCGCCATCGTGTTGCGGGGATTGTCCGCCCAGCGCAGCACCGCCAGCAGGTCCTTGACGTGCGCCGCCTCGAGGAATTTCAGGCCGCCGTACTTGACGAACGGCACCTTGCGCCGCAACAGCTCCACTTCGAGCACGTCGCTGGCGCTGGCGTTGCGGAACAGCACCGCCTGCTTGCGCAGCAGCACGCCCATCTCGCGGCGCTTGAGCACCTGCCCGGCGACGAACTCGGCCTGCGATTGCAACTCGTCGGTCGTGACGTATTGCGGACGACCGCCCGGCCCGCGCACCGAGAGCAGGTGCTTGCGATGCTGGCGCGGCGCGTCGGCCATCAGCGCATTCGACACGTCGAGGATCGGCTGCGTCGCGCGGTAGTTCTGCGCCAGCGTGATCACCTCGGCCTTCGGCGTGTAGGCGTCGGGAAACCCGAGGATGTTCTCGACCGCCGCGCCACGGAACGAATAGATCGACTGTGCGTCGTCGCCGACCACGGTGATGCCGGCGCCATCGGGGCGCAGTCCCTTGAGGATCTCGCCCTGCAGGCGGTTGGTGTCCTGGTACTCATCGACCAGCACGTGGTCGAAGTTGGCCGCGACGTGCTGCGCCAGCTTCGGCTCGTTCATCATCGCGTGCCAGTAGATCAGCAGGTCGTCATAGTCGAGCAGGCCGTAGCGCTGCTTGCGCTCCACGTAGGCGCGGCAGAGTTTCGCCAGGTCCTGCTCCCAGCCCAGGCACCAGTTGAACTGCTGCTCGAGCGTATCGTGCAGGCTCTTCTGCGTGTTGACACGCCAGGAGTAGATTGCGAGGCAGGTGTCCTTGCGCGGAAAGCGCTGGTACTGCTCGGTGTAGCCCAGCTCCTGGCGCAGGTTGTCGAACAGGTCGGCCGAATCGCTCCGGTCGATGACGGTGAATCCGGGCTCGAGGTTCAGCTGGCGGCCGTAGTGGCGCAACAGGCGGTTGCCGATCGAATGGAATGTGCCGGCCCAGGCCAGCCGCTGCAGCATCGTCTGCGCGCGGTTGCCGAGCGTGTCGTCGAGCGCCTGGCGCAGGATATCGTGCGCGCGCCGCCGCATTTCGGTGGCCGCGCGGCGCGTGAAGGTCAGCAGCAGGATGCGCGCCGGATCCACGCCGTGCATGACCAGCCAGGCGACCCGGTGCGCAATCGTGCTGGTCTTGCCGGTGCCCGCGCCGGCCACCACCAGCAGCGGCCCGGCGCGCACACCCTTGCCGTCGGCCAGCGGCTGGCCGAAGGTGACCGCCTTGCGCTGCGGCGTGTTGAGGGTAGCCAGTGGGTCGGCTGCAGCCATTAGGCGAATATATAAGGCCCGCTCAATCGGAGCCACACCCTGCCGTCGCAACTGCGCGCCCGGCTTGCCGGCCGGGCCTGTTTTGGTGAACCATGCACGCATGAACAGCAATTCGATGGGCGCGGGCGGCGCACTGGTGCGAATCCTGGCGGCGCTGGCGCTGGTGCTGCTGACCTTCAATCCCAGCGGTCACTCCTTCTGCCATTGGCTGGCGAGCGGCTTTCCGCACGTGTCGGCGACGCAGGCGGTCGTCGGCCTGCTGCTGCTGATCGGCTGGGTCATCTTCGTCACCGCCACGCTGCGCTCATTGGGCCTGTTCGGCGTGCTGTTGCTGCTGGCGTTGTTCGCCGCGCTGGTGTGGCTCGCGGTGCAGGATGGCTGGCTGCATCTGAACGGCAGCTCCGCGCTCGCCTGGATCTCCGTGATCGCCACCGGACTGATCCTCGGCGTAGGCATGTGCTGGTCGCTCGTGCGCCGGCGGCTGTCGGGCCAGACGGACGTCGATGAAGTCCACGGCCACTGAATCCGTCGTCAAGCTGCGGACCGTATACAGCGGTCGCGTGATCACGCTCAACGTCGAAACCGTGCGCCTGCCGAACGGCCACGTCACCGATCTGGAGATCATGCATCACCCGGGCGGCGCGGCCGTCGTCGCGATCGATGAGCGGCAGCGCGTGTGCCTGTTGCGGCAGTTCCGCCATGCGGTCGGCGGCTGGATCTGGGAATTGCCGGCCGGCAAGCTCGAACCGGCCGAACCCGCGCAGGAGACCGCGCGCCGCGAATTGATCGAGGAAGCCGGCGTGGCCGGCGGCGAATGGGATTCGCTGGGCGATTATGTCAGTTCGCCGGGAGTTTTCACCGAAACTGTGAAGCTGTACTTGGCTCGTGGACTGCGCGCCGTCAATATGGCACACGAGGCGGCCGAACTGATCGAGGTCCACTGGGTTCCGTTCGGTGAGGCCTGCCATCGTGCCTTGACTGGGGATATCAACGACGGGAAGACCGCACTGGGCCTGCTGCGAGCGCAGGCGCTGCTGGCGGCCAGGCGCTGATCGATGAACGAACGATTCAAAATGCAGGCATACGGGGACTACGACTCGACGGCCACCACCGGCGCCCACGAGCTGGTCCTCGAGGAACATGCAGCCACGGCCAAGAGCGGCGGCGGCTACAACCCGTACGACACGTTTCCGAACGTGCGCCAGTCCGGCCTCGCGCAGCGCCAGGCGGACCTGCGCCGCCTGTCGGAATGGATCCGCCTCAAGCGCCAGGTCGCGCAGCTCAAGAAGTCCGGCGACTAACCAGCAGCCAGGCACTCGATGTGCCGCACTTTCATGGCGTTCGTCAGGCGATAGAAGCGCCGCAATTCGACCGCGGCGCGCGCCTGCGCCGCGGCACCCACCGGCGCCAGCAGGCGGCCGAGATGGCGGCAGAAGCGCGCCGCATGCCGGTTGGCGCGCCGGTACAGGCCGACCCGATCGCCCGCCAGCGACTCGCTCACCTGCGCCTGCTCGAACAGCACGCGATGCAGCTCGACCGGAAAGCGTTCCGGGTTCTGCGCCCGCAGCAGCAGTGCCGTGGCCGCGTACTTGTCGACTTCCGCCTGCAACTCGAGCTCGTGCAGGCTCACCGGCCGGTCATGGCCGGCGTTCCAGGCCAGGTAGACGAAATGGCTGACGCCTTCCAGCGCCGTCCAGTAATCGGCCAGGTTGGCGCCGTCGAGATGGTCGAGCGGATTGGCGGCGTCGAGGCGCGCCAGCACCGCGGCGTCGAGGAACAAGCCGAGCGACAGCTCATCGCCGCCGTCGGCGACCAGCAGCTGTTCATCGCTGGACGAGGCGCGCCACGGCTGCGGCAAGCTTTGTCGGTCGGTGAGCAGGAATTGCTCAACGTCGCAGGCCAGCGGCACGTCGTAGATGCGCTCGAGCAGGTCCTGCAGCTGGCGCGCGACCATCGGTTGCCTGCTCAGTGCGGGCGCAGCGCGACCGGCGAGGCATCGATGCCGAGCTGCGCGAGCAGCCCGCGCGCACGTGCACTGCCGGTGCGCAGCCAGATCTCGTACAGCCGCAGCGCATCGGCCGGCGCATAGCTGCGCGCGCTGTCGCTGATTTCGCCCAGCGCATCGACCAGCGGCAGGAACTTCGCCGCCAGTTCGGCGTAGACCTGCGCCAGCACGCGGCGGCGCCCGCGCGCGAGCGCCTCGGCCAGCGTGCCGTAGGCGCGGCCGCCCATCGCGATGTGGTAATCGATGTCGACCAGGCGGCGCGCGAAACCATGCGCGAAGAAACCGGCGATGAACAGCGAGATGTCGCCGAGCCGCTGCAGCGCGCGCTCGCGCTCCGGCGCGGTGCCAGCCTCGACGGCGGCTCCGAACAGGCTGACCAGCGGCGGCATGCGCGGTCCGGTCGGCACGCCTTCATAGAGGTGTTCGGCGCGCGCGAACAGCGTCAGCATGTTGACGACGTATTGCTCGGTCTGGTCGTCCACGGCGACATGCTGGTGCGCCAGCGCGCCGTGCAGCGCCTCGCGGAAGTATTCCGCCAGGCTCGCCACCGCCACCACGCCGCCGCCCTCGTTGCCGCGCTCCATGCCCGCACCTTGTCGGTTGCCGCGAACGGCCCGAGTGGAGCACGACCGCGGCCACTTCAGGGGTTAGCTCGGTCACATTTCGACGCTGGATCTTGCGGGAACTGTGATGCAGGAAAGCCTTCGCGCGCTGGCGCTCGGGCCGGCCGAGTGCCAGAGCCGATTCAGGCCCGGGGTATCAGTGCGGTCGGCGCAGGCCGATGCGCAGCGTCGCCGTGGCGATGAATACCTCGCGCAGGAAACACAGGATCGCACCGATGAAGCTCAGCATCGCGGCGATGAACAGCGCGTCGATCATGTAGCTGATGCGGAAATTGAACGACTGGCCGAGGAACAGCACCACGACGACGACCGCCACCAGCAGCGCGCAGATCGTGCACAGCGCGATCGCCGCATTCAGCAGCCGTCCGCGGCGCGCCAGCGTCGCCAGCGGCTGTTCGATCTCGTGCGCGTGATCGGCTGGCGGCACGTGCGCCGCGTTGCGCTCGAGATCGCGCGCCCGATCGACGGTGCGCGCCAGGCGGTTGGTGAACACGGTCAGCATGATGCCGACGCCCGACAGCAGGAACACCGGCGCCACCGCCAGCCGGATCACATCGCCGACACCCTGCACCGCGCCGGTGTCGCTGTTGTCGATCACGGCTGGGCGCCGGCGCTGCGCCGGAAATGGAAATATCGATCGGTGCCGCCGGGCGGCATCGCGGCACCGATCGTGCCGGACGCGTTCACCTTGTCGCTGAACGAAATCTCGTTGCCCTCGAGCACCCAGCTCTGCGGGCAGTAGGCGTTGGTGCCGCTGGCGGTGTAGCCGCGCGGCCCCTTCTGCCACAGCATGTCGCAACCGGGGAGCGAGCGCAGGTCGCGCATCAGCAAGGAGCGGAACAGCTCCGGGTTCTCGACGCCGCCACGCCAGTGATCCGGCTCGTCGAGCGCGTAGGTAGTGGCGTGGATGCGATTGCCGGCGGCGATGTCGAGGTTCCAGACGCGCTCGCTGATCACGCGCCGCGAATCATCCGCCATCGTCTCGCGCACGTAGAACACCTGGTCGCCGACCATCGGCGACGGCAGCCGCAGGATGACCAGCGTCTGGCGCGGATTGACGTATTCACCGGGCAGCTGCGACGCCAGCGTTTCGAGTTCGGCCTTGCGCAGGTCGGCCTGGCTGGTGCAGGCGCCCAAGGCCAGCGCGCCGCCAGCCGCCAGCGCGGCGAGCCTCCAGTCGGGGCGGAAAATCATGCGATGCATAGGCAGCTTCAACCGTAGTCGGTGCGCCACGCGGCGCGATAGGACTGCCCGAGGCGCATGATGCGATCGAGCAGCCTGGCGTAGCCTACACCCGCGGCCTTGGCGGCGGCGGCAAAATCCTCCTCGCGCTCGATGTTCGGGTTCGGGTTGGCTTCCAGCACGTACAGCGTGCCGTCCGCACGCAGCCGGAAATCGATGCGCGCGTAGCCCGACAGGTGCAGTGCGCGGTAGATGCGCCGCGCCAGCCGGTCGAGCCGCGCCAGCACCAGCGGCGGCAGGTCGGCGGCCTCGCCGGTCGTGATGCCGTACTTCTGCTGGTAGGCGCGATCCCATTTCACCTTGCGCGTCGCGATCGCCGGCAGCGATTCGGGCAGCGAGCCGAATTTCATTTCCCACACCGGCAGGCGCGTCAGCCGTTCGTTGCCGAGCACGCCGACGTACAGCTCACGGCCTTCGATGTATTCCTCGACCAGCGCGTCGGAACCGATCTGCTCGTGCATGAACTGCACGCGCTCGCGCAAGCGCGCCGCATCCTCGACCACCGAAGCCTGCGCGATGCCGAGCGAGGCGTCCTCGGTGGCCGATTTGACGAACAGCGGAAACTGCAGCCGCCGCGGCACGTGGAAGCGCTCGCCGCGCCGGAACACGGCAAACTGCGGCGTCGGGATGCGATGGAAGGCCAGCAGCTGCTTGCACAGCACCTTGTCGCGCGCCAGCAGCAGGCCGCGCGGGTTGCAGCCGGTGTACGGCTGGCGCATCAGCTCGAGGAAGGCCACGACGTGCTGGTCGTAGGTGACGATGCCGTTGAATTCCTCCAGCAGGTTGAACACGACATCCGGCTTCCAGTCCATCAAGGCCGTGCGCAGTTCAGTCAGTGAATCCAGTACGCCCAGCGCCTGCACGGTATGACCGGCCTTGCGCAGTGTCCCGATCACGTCGTACTCGGTGCGCCATTCGGCGATTTCCTTGTCGCTGTAGCCCTCGAGCGAGTCCGGCGGCACCAGGCTCGAGTGCACGACCACCAGCGTGCGCAGTTTCCGGCTCATAGCCGCATCCTCACCGCATCGCTGGCGACGTAGCCGCGCGCCATGCGCACCAGCGCGCGGCGCAGCTTCGGCAGCAGCACGCGCCGCGCGCCGCGCTGCTGCAGCCCCAGCCGCTCGCAGCGCTCGATCGCCAGCCGCAGCAGCTGCTGCGCCATGTAGCGGTCGGCGCCGCTGCGTCGCTCGATCACGGCGCGCAGGCGCGGTTTCATCTGGCGCAGCAAGGCCGCGGCCGGCGGCGCGCCGGCGCGCGCTCCTCCCGGCGCGGCAAACACCTCGCGCAACAGCCGATCGGTCAGGCCGCGATGGCGCCGCTGCTCGGCCTGGCGCCTGCGCCGGTAGTGCTCGCGCAGCGTGCGCCGGTTGTCCTCGAGCGGCTCGACCAGCACGCGCGCGTCGACGACGGGCCGACGGCGGCGGATTTCAGCGGCGACCTGCTCCACGTACTCGAGCTTGCGCCTGGCGGGCCAGCCTTCATAGCGCCGGCGCCAATCCGAGTGCGGCTGCAGCCACACGGCAAAGGTCTCGGCGAAATCCTCGGTCGGATGCGCCTGCGCGTACCACTCGCCAAGATGCTGCACGTGGTGGCGGCTGGCCGGACGCGCTCGATACTGCGCGGCATAGCGGCGCGACGCCGGTCCGAACAGCGCGCGCCAGCGCGCGCGCCGACGCAATCGGTAGGCGGAATCGATCGCGTGGCCGGCCTCGTGCCGCAGGATGCGCATCTGCCAGTTGGCATTGCTCCCCTCGGCGATGCCGGTCATCTTGCGTTCGAGCCGCGTCAGGCGCGGATGCGCCAGGTAGAACGGCACGGCGAAGCCCGGCACGCCGTCGGGGGAAAACCAGTCCTCGGCCAGCCAGGCATGCGGGCGAAAGCCGATGCCGCGCGCCGCCAGTTCGCGGTACAGGCGCGCGATGCGCGGCTGCACGGCCGTGGCCGACAGCCGCAGCTTCAGGTCGCACAGGCGCACGTCGAGCAGCTGCTCGTCGGTCAGCCGCGTCCAGCCGCGGGCCTTCGCGCTGCGGGACGCCGGCTTCATGGCGCGACCGCCTGCTCGCCCAGGCGCACCAGCGCGTTGCGCAACAGCCGATCGCCGAGTTCGCCGATCAGTTCGGCGCGCGCCAACGCCTGCCGCCACGCGGCAGGAATCGCCGCCGCGCCGTAGTGCGCGCCGGCCAGCTGCCCGTAGACAGACGCAATCACGTCGCTGTCGCCGCCGAGGTTGATCGCGCGCAGCGCGCCGTCGCGAAAATTCACGCTGCTCGCGAAGCACCAGCGCGCCAGGTCGAGCGCCGCCACGACGCCGCCATCGGCCGGCGGCGGCGTGTAGCCGGTGCCGTAGGACTGCACGGCGATCGCTGCGACCTCTGCCTGCAGCGCACGCGAGCCGAACACCGCCGCGGGCGGCGCGAGGATGCGCGCGCGCGACTCACCGGCCAGCGCGGCGTGCAACATCGCCGCCAGCAGTCGGCAGGCATCGAGCACGCGCGGCGCGTGGCAGGTCGCGCGCGCCGACTCGGCCGCCAGTGCGATCGCCTGCTCCACGTCCGGATAGGCGTGCAAGACGACCGGCGCGACGCGCGACAGCGGCTCCGGGCCGCGCTGCGCCAGCAATTGCGCGCGCGCGAGCGGCGGCGGGCGCCTCGGCGCTGCCGCCAGC
>JAFEDW010000066.1 GCA_018241455.1 Pseudomonadota bacterium
ACGGCGCTGAGCCAGAATGCGAGCCTGGTCGCAAGCCGCCTGGCCGCCGACATCGCGCACGACAATTACCTCACCGCGATCGGCGGGCACCTGCCGCAGATCAACGCCTCCGCCTCGCGTTCGTGGGATCTCAGCAATTCCAACACGACCAACGTGACCAACCCGATGACGGGGCAGGCGATCAATACGCAGGATATCGTCTGGTCGGTCGGCGTGACCGTGCCGATCTTCAGCGCCGGCGCCACGCAGTCGAAGGTGCGCCAGGCCCATTACCTCTGGAACGCCAGCAAATCGGGCTACGAGCTCACGCTGCGCCAGACCGAACAGCTGGCGCGCGATTCCTACCAGGGCGTCATCAGCCAGATCGCGCAGGTCGGCGCGCTCAAGCAGGCGGTGGAGTCGAACCAGATCTCGCTGCAGGCGACCGAAGCGGGTTATGAGGTCGGCACGAAGACGGCGATCGACGTGCTCAGCGCGCGCCAGGCGCTGGTGCAGGCACAGACCAATTATGCGCAGGCGAAATACGCCTACCTGAACAACATCATTGCGCTGCGGCTGGCAGCCGGAAATCTCGACCGCGCGACGATCGCGCAAATCAACAGCTGGCTGGTGCAGCCGCCTCCGCCGGCGCCGGATCCCGCCACGACGGGTCCGGCAGCAGCGCCCGCCGCTGCGCCGGCAGCGCCTGCGGCCGCACCCGCAGCACCGGCCACGTCTCCCGATGCGGCTCCTCCGGCTAGCGCGACGCCGGCTTCGCCAGGCACTCCCTGATCATCACCAGCGCCTGATCGAGTGCGCCGCGGTTCGCGGCGACGGTGGCCTGCGCGGCCTTGCCCATGCGCGCGCGCGCCGGGCTGTCCGCCAGCAGCACTTGCACGGCCGCACCGAGTTCGGCGGCATCGCGCACCAGCTGCAATCCGCCGTTCTGCTGCAGCAGCCGCGCGACATCGGGCGCGTTGCCCTGCGCAGGACCTGCGAGTGTGGCCACGCCCAGCGCAGCCGGCTCGAGCAGGTTGTGGCCACCCACCGGCACCAGGCTGCCGCCGACAAAGGCCACGTCGGCGGCAGCGTAGAAATCCTCGAGCTCGCCGATCGTGTCGAGCAGCAGCACGTCGATTTGTGCAGCGGCAACGCTCGTGCCGGCGGGATCGGCGAGCGCCGCGCTGTGCCGCAGCCAGCGCAGGCTGCGCTCGTCCAGCAGGCGCGCCACCTCGTCGAAGCGCGGACGATGCCGCGGCGCCAGCACCAGCAGCGCCTGCGGCCATGCGGTACGCAGCGCGGCGTGCGCGGCCAGCGCCGCCTGCTCCTCGCCGGCGTGCGTGCTGCCGGCGACCCACAGCGGCCGCGCGGCAGCGTAGCGCGCGCGCAAAGCCACGCCGCCCGACACGACGCCGGGCCTGGGCTCGCGATCGAATTTGATGTTGCCGCAGACGCGCACGCGCGCGGCCGGCGCGCCCAACGAGATGAAACGCTCCGCGTCGGCGGCGGACTGAGCCGCGATCAATACGCGCCGGCCGAGTGCCGGCTGCAGCAGCGTGTTGAAGCGCGACCAGCGCGCGCGGCTGCGTGCCGACAGGCGCGCGCTGACGATCAGCACGCCTACGCCGGCGCGATCGCATTCGTCGAGCAGGTTGGGCCACAGCTCGGTCTCCATGACCACGAGCAGCGTCGGTCGCAGGCGCCGCAGCGCGGCGCGCACGCACCACGGCAGATCGTAGGGCGCGTAGCGCGCGTCGACGCCTGATTCGAATGCGGCGCGCGCCCGCGAGCGCCCGGCAGGTGTCGCACTGGTGACCGCGAGCGGCAGCTCCGGCCACTCGCGGCGCAGTGCCGCCACCAGGCTGGCGGCGGCCTGAACTTCGCCGACCGAGACCGCGTGCAACCACAGCCCGCGCTGCTCGCCCTCGAGTGGCGCGCCGCAGCCGAAGCGCTCGCGCCAGCCGCGCCAGTAGTCGCGATCGCGGAAACCCCGCCAGAGCACGACCAGGCTCGCCAGCGGCAGCGCCAGCAGCACCAGCAGCGTGTAGAGGCGACGCGCCATGGGTGCCAGCCTAGCCGTTCTGCATCGCCGGCACTTGCTGCAACTGGATGGCCGTCGCGAGGTAACTGTCGAGCAGCACCTGCCAGTCGGCGGCCGTGAAGCGTTCGGCGCCGAGCCCGGCCGTGAGCTTCAGCAACGAGCGGCGCAGGCGCACCAGGTTCGCATCGCTCCACCAGCCCGGCGCGCGCAGCGTGCCGCGATCGAAATCGATGACCCAGATGTCGCTTTCCTCTTCACCCAGCAGGATGTTGTGCGCGTTGAGGTCGGCGTGGCAGACGCCGCGCGCATGGAAGTAGCGCAGGCAGCGGCCAAGCGCCATCCAGGTGCCGAGTGGAACGGGCGCTGCGCCGATCGCCGCGGCGAGCGAACGGACGCCGCGAATGCGCTGCACCAGCAGATCGGCGCTGTACGTGTTGCCGCGCCGCCGATAACCGGCGGCGATCGGCATCGGCACCGGGAGCCCGGCGCGGTGCATGTGGTAGAGCAGATGCCACTCGCGGAACGAGCGGGTTTGTTCCGCGCCGCGCCACACGTAGCGGTCGCCCATGAGTCGCGCCATGAGGCCGCCGCGCCGGTAGTGGCGCAGCACGAGGCTCCGGCCGTCGGCCTCGATCAGCGCCGTGGAGCCGCGCCCTTCGCTCGCCGCATCGACCGCGCCGCGCGCGGCCCACCACTTGGCGTCGAGCCAGCCCGGCGCCGCATTGCCGGCACGGGAGCTGTCATATAGCATCGCGCCGCCAGCGAATTCCTGGATGCGGACCTCGGCGCCGACGGCCATGAAGTTCAATCGAGACACTGCCCACCCGGTTCCTGCATGATCGATGCGCCCGCGCCGCCGCGCTCGTTGTGCATCCTGCGGCTTTCCGCGATCGGCGACGCGACGCATGTCGTGCCGATCGTCCGCACGATCCAGCATGCCTGGCCCGACACCCGCATCAGCTGGGTGATCGGCCGGCCGGAATCGCGACTGCTGGGCCTGCTGCCCGAGGTCGAGTTTATCATCATCGACAAGCGCTCCCTGCTCGAGGGCGCGCGAACGCTGCGGCGCGCGCTGCATGGCCGCCGATTCGACGTGCTGCTGCACATGCAGCTCGCGTTGCGCGCGAGCCTGTATTCCATGCTGATCCCGGCGCGGGTGCGCATCGGCTTCGATCGTGCGCGGGCGCGTGAGCTGCAATGGCTGTTCACGAACCGCAGCATCGCGGCGCGCCGCGATGAACACGTGCTCGACAGTTTCTTCGGATTCACCGACGCGCTCGGCATCGGCACGCGCCGCCTCGAATGGAACCTGCCGCTGCCGCCGGCGGCACGGGACTGGGCGCGAGCGCAGATTCCGGACGGACAGCGCGCACTGATCGTCAGCGCCTGCTCGAGCCATCGAGGCCGCAACTGGAGCGTCGAGCGCTACGCCGCGGTGATCGACCACGCCGTCCGACGCCACGGCCTCGTGGTGTTGCTGTGCGGCGGCCCGAACGACTATGAACGCGGCGTCGCTGCGGCGATCGAACGCGCGGCTACGGTGCCGGTGCGCAATCTCGTCGGCAGCGACACGTTGCCACAGCTGCTGGCACTGCTGGCACGCGCACGCGTCTTGCTGGCGCCGGATTCCGGTCCGGCGCACATGGCCACGATGGTCGGCACGCCGGTTATCGGCCTGTATGCCGCGACGCGCAGTGCGCGCAGCGGCCCGTACCTGTCGCGGCAATGGTGCGTCGACCACTTCGCCGAGGCCGCCGTGCGCTTCCGTGGCCGTCCGCCCGAAGAACTCGCCTGGAGCGCGAAGCTCGAGGAGCCCGGCGTCATGGACCTGGTGACGACGGCAGAAGTGTGCGCCAGGCTCGATGCGCTGCTGCTAGCATAGGCCGATGCAAGACATCCTGGTGCCGGTGTCACCCGGCGAGCTGCTCGACAAGATCACGATCCTGCGCATCAAGTCGGCGCGCATGAGCGATGCAGCCAAGCTCGCCAACGTCCGCCATGAACTCGCGCTGCTCGAACAGACCTGGGCCACCGCGGTGCCGGCGGGCCAGTCGGTCCTCGAAGAGGAACGCGCGCTGCAGGCGGTCAACGAGCGGCTTTGGGACGTAGAAGACCGCCTGCGCGACCTCGAAGCCGCGCAGCGCTTCGACAAGGACTTCATCGAACTGGCGCGCGCGGTCTATGTCACCAACGACGAACGCGCGGCGATCAAGAAGCGCGTGAATGCGCGCCTGGGCTCGAAGCTGGTCGAGGAAAAATCCTACCGCCCGTATCGTTGATGCCGGCCCGCTCGGCGATGCGGGCCTAACGCTTCAGCGTGTATTCGGCGCCGCAGTAGCCGCACTTGGCGAAACCAGTCTGCTCGATGGCGAGGTATACGCGCGGGTGCGAGTTCCACAGCGTCATGCCCGGCCCCGGGCAAGACAGCGGCAGGTCCTTCAGCGTGACCTCGTAATGATTCTGCGTGTTGGCCGGTTGCGGCGCGGTGCTGGCGTTCATGGGCGCATTATAACTCCATTGCCTGCTGCCAGATGGCGCTGACGGCCGCGCGCTCCGCGCGGAATTCATCCGCTCCGACGACCGCATCGAGGCCGGCGATCGCACGGTGATGGCTCCTTTCGCGGTACTTGCGATAAGCGGCGGTCAACGTGTCGACCGTGGCCTGCGGCACCAGATCGGCGGACGCCACCGATTCAAGCTCGCGGATCGTGTCGGCGAACCAGGCCACCGGCGGATAGTCTGCCGCCCAGCGCAACGCCCAGTACTGCGCCAGGAATTCGATGTCGGCGATGCCGCCGGGGTCCTGCTTCAGGTCGATCTCGCCCGGCTTCGCCGCCGACAGTTCCGCGCGCATGCGCTCGCGCATGCGGCGCACCTCGTCGCGCAGCGTGTCGCGCCGCACGCATTGCTCGAGCACGCGCGCGCGCAGTTGCGTGAAGCGCTGCTGCAGGCCCTCGTCGCCGCACACCGCGCGCGCGTGCAGCAGCGCCTGGTGTTCCCAGGTCCACGCCTCGGTGCGCTGGTATTCCTCGAAAGCCTCGATGCTGGTGACCAGCATGCCGCCCTTGCCGCTGGGGCGCAGCCGCATGTCGACTTCGTACAGCCGGCCCGCGGCCGAGTGCATCGTCAACGTGTGCACCACGCGTTGCACGAAGCGCACGAAGAACACCTGGTTGTCGACGCTGCGTGGACCATCGGCCTCGTGGTATTCACCGGCCGATCGCAAACCCTCGGTCTCCTGGCGCTCGCCGGTGGAGTCGTGCAGGAACACCAGGTCGAGGTCGGAGCTGTAGCCGAGTTCGATGCCGCCGAGCTTGCCGTAGCCGACCGCGCAGATCCGCACCGCGCGGCGCGCGGCGCCGGCGCCGCACATCGGCGTCCCGTATTGCGCGGTCACGAAATCCCAGCTGATCCTCAGCGCCTGATCGACGATCAGTTCGGCGATTTCGGTGAGGCGATCGCTCACCACCATCAACGGGAGCGAACGCACCAGGTCGGCGACCGCGACGCGGAACAGCGCTGCGCGCTGGAAACTGCGCAGTTCCGCCACCAGTTGCTCCTCGTCGCCAGCCTCCACGCCGGCCAGGCGCGCATCGAGTTCGGCTGCCAGCTCGGCGCGCGCGGGCAGCCGTTCGTACAGGCGCTCGTCGATGAGTTCATCCAGCAGCAGCGGCCAGGCGGCGATCTGCGCGGCCAGGAAATCGCCGTGGCGCGCCAGCTCGACCAGGCGCCGGCGCGCGATGGCGTTCTCGAGCAGCAGCGCGAAATAAGCGGAACGCGTGCCGATCGCCTCGACGATGCGCAGCAGGCGGCGCAGCACCGCCAGCGCATCGGGGAGCGGCGCCACTTCGGGCAGCCATTGCGCCAGCAGCCCGCGCAGGCGGCGGCGCCCCGGTTCATCGAGGCGACGCAGCAGCGCCCCGCCCTGCAGATCGTGCAACAACTGCGCCGCCGCGGCCGCATCGGCCGCCGGCAATCCCAGCCCGGCCAGCTGCGCTGTCAGCGCGGGCCGCGCGTCGTCACCTTCCAGCAGTTGCGGGAGCGGCGCGCCCGCCGGCCGCTCGCCTCCGTCCGACTGCACCAGCGCGGCAAAATGCGTGCGCACACGCTGGCGCTGCAGTTCGAGCGCCGTCGCCAGCTCGTCCCAGTGCGCGCAGTTCATCGCCGCGGCGATGCGCGCCTGTGCCAACGGGTCGGTGGGCAGCGAGTGCGTCTGCTGGTCGGCATACATCTGCAGGCGGTTCTCCAGCCGCCGCAGGAATCCGTAGGCTTCGGCGAGCTCGGCGGTCACCGTGGCGGGCAACAGGCGTGCACCCGACAGGCGCGGCAGCGCCTGCAGCAGCGATGCGCCCTGCAGCCGGCGCTCGCTGCCGCCGCGGATCAGCTGGAGCGATTGCACGATGAACTCGATTTCGCGGATGCCGCCCGGCCCGAGCTTGATGTCGTCCCGCAATTCGCGCCGTTCGACTTCGCGCTCGATCAGGGCCTTCATCTCGCGCAGCGATTCGAACACGCCGAAGTCGAGGTAGCGCCGATAGACAAAGGGCTGCACGCTGGCGCGAAAGGCTTCGGCGTAACGGCCGGCGCCGGTCACGGCCCGCGCCTTGATCCACGCGTAACGCTCCCAGTCGCGACCCTGCCGCTCCAGGTAATCCTCGAAGGCCGCGAGGCTCGCGACCAGCGGGCCGCTGGCACCGAAGGGCCGCAGGCGCATGTCGACGCGGAACACCCGTCCGTCGGGCGTTGGCGCATCGAGGTAGCGGATCAATCGCTGGCCAAGCCGCAGGAAGAATTCCTCGTGCGCCAGCGGCTGCGGCCCCGCCGTTTCGCCGTGCGCATCGAACAGGAAAACCAGGTCGATGTCGGAGGAGAAATTCAACTCCTGGCCGCCGAGCTTGCCCATCGCGATGATGATCAGGCGTTGCGCCTCCGGGTCGGCCCCGGACGGCGCGCCATAGCGCTCGCACAGCGCTCGCCAGGCAAATTCCTGCGCAACGTGGATCGCCGTGTCGGCGGCATTGCTCAGGTCCAGCAGCGTTTCAGCCAGCGTCGCCCACCCGCTGAGGTCGCGCCAGGCGATGCGCGCCAGTTCCGCGCGCCGCCAACCGCGCAACGCCGCCATGAACGGCGCTTCCTCGCCGGTGGCCGGCGGCGGCGCCAACGCCGCGGCGAACCGCATTGCTTCCTGCTGCAGCAGTGTCGGCAACAGCTGTGGATCACGCGCCAGCGCATCGACGACGAAATCGCTGGCTGCAAACACGTGCACGGCCGCTGCCTGCACCGCTGCTGATGCATTCTTCAGCCGCTTCGCACTCTCCGGTGCCCGATCTTCCAGGCCCGCAAACGCCTTCTGCGCGGCTTCATCTGCCAGTGACATGCGACAATTCTAATGCCCGCCTGCGCGCCAGGACCGCGGCAGGGCACGGGCAAAAAAAGAGCCCCGCAAGCGGGGCTCTAAGGTGTTGCGCGGAAACGGGGGGGGTCTTGTTCCGCGACTTACGGGCGGTGCGGGACTCGCGTCCGACACCGCCCATGGGTCACATAATACGTGAAAGAATTAGTTTGTAAAGTGAACTATTCGTAACGCCCCGGGATCAGCTGATAACCGCCGCAGCACCGGGCGATGCAGGCATCAAAAACCTTGAATTTCAGTAGCTTATGGGCGCTCAGGCGGCCGCCCGGCGGCGGCTATCTTTCGTTCGCATAGATCGCGGTGTGCGCCGGATTCAAGGCCCCCACCGATCCGCGGTACATCCCCGGACTGTTCATCGCGAACGCGACATGGCCGCGCGCATCCATCGCAATCAGGCCACCATCGCCCCCTAGGCCGGCGATGTCCTTGATCGTGTTGTCGGCGGCGGCCTGCACGGCCTCGCGGTGCCAGGCGATGCGGTCGCGCACCTGGCGCGCCGCCGAGCCGCGGATGAAGAATTCGCCGGTGCCGGTCGCCGACACGGCGCAAACCCCATCTTCGGCATAGGTGCCGGCGCCAATGATCGGCGAATCGCCGATGCGGCCCCAACGCTTGCCGGTGAGGCCGCCGGTCGACGTGGCCGCCGCCAGGTGCCCGGCCTGGTCGAGCGCCACGGCGCCGACCGTGCCATAGGCGTGCGTGCGGTCGATGAGCGACGCGTGCCCGTTGCGCCATTGCAGGTACTGCTGCCAGCGTTCCTCGGTGCGGAAATACCCAGGTTCCACCTGCTCGAGGCCCTGCTCCACGGAAAAAGCGTCGGCGCCCTGGCCACTCAGCATCACATGCGTCGATTTTTCCATGACCGCACGCGCGAGACTGACCGGGTTGCGCGTGTGCGTCACGCCGGCAACGGCGCCTGCCATGCGATTGCTCCCGTCCATGATCGAGGCATCCAGTTCATTGCAGCCCTCGGCGGTGAACACCGACCCCTTGCCGGCATTGAACAGCGGATCGTCTTCCAGCGTGCGCACGGCGGCTTCGACGGCATCGAGACTCGCGCCGCCCCTGCGCAGCACGGCGGCGCCCGCTTCCAGCGCACGATCGAGGCTGGCGCGATAAGCCGCATCCATCGCCGGCGTCAGCGAGCCCGGTTCGACGACGCCCGCGCCGCCATGGATGGCCAGTTGCCAGTTGCCAGCCGCCTGGAGCGGCGCGCCGAGCGGCGCCATGCACAGAATTGCAATCATTGCCTTCATCTTGTGGGCTCGCACGGATGCGAAGTTGGCGCAATTGTAACCCGGCGCCACCTCAACTGGAGCGTGAGTGCTGCTCGAGCTCGCTGCTCGCCTCGAGCCAGTCGGCTTCCACCTGCGCATTGCGCCGCGCCAGCGCGGCCTGCCGCTCGAGCGCCGCCTGCAGTTGCAGCCGGGAGGCCGGCAGGTACAGTTCCGGGGCCGCCAGTTGCTGTTCGAGCGCCGCACGCTCGCGTGCGAGCTGCTCGAGCTGTTGTTCGAGCTTCTGCACGCTCGCGCGCAGCGGTGACAAGCGCCCGCGTTCGGCAGCCTGCTCGCGCTTGCGCTGGCGCCGCTGCCCGGCGGATGCGTTCACGGCCGGCGCAGCCGCGTCGTTGACGGTGCGTACCGGCCCGCCGCTCGCGAGCCACTGCGC
>JAFEDW010000067.1 GCA_018241455.1 Pseudomonadota bacterium
CTTCAGATCGACCTTGCGGCCGCCGATCTCGAGCGTGCCCTTGAGCAGCCGGTTCTCCTGGAAGAACCAGCGCGTGAATTCGCGGAACGCGGCACCGGCCTGCGCCGGACTGTCGAAGATCCATTTCTCCATGCGCATGAAATTGTCCATCTGCGCCTGGTCGCCGTCGGCCTCGAGCAGGTTGACGTATTTCTGCTGCAGCAGCCGGAACGGCATCAGCGACACATAGGCCGCGTTCAGCACCTCGCCCGGCACGACGCCGTGCGCGGCGACCAGTGCGTCGACGTCGATGCTCTGCGCCCAGCGCGACAGCAGGTTGTCGGGCGTCTGGAAATCGACCGGCGTCACCATCGTGATGAGATTGCGCACGCGCTCGGGGTGGAGCGCCGCGTAGCAGAGGCTGAAGGTGCCGCCCTGGCAGACGCCGAGCAACGTGGCCGATTCGATCTGGTGCTTCTTCAGCACCACATCGAGCGCGCGATGCAGGTAGCCATTGATGTAGTCGTTGAGGTCGGTAAAGCGATCGGCGCCGTCGGGATAACCCCAGTCGATCAGGTACACGTCGATGCCGAGCTCGAGCAGCCGGCGGATCAGCGAGCGGTCGGGCTGCAGGTCCATCATGTACGGACGATTCACCAGCGCGTACACAATCAGCACCGGCGGCAGGTTCGCGCTCGGCGCGATCGGCCGATAGTGGTACAGCGTCAGCTTGTCTTCGCGATAAATCGCGTCTTTTTCCGAACAACCGAAACTGACATCGGCGGCCGCCTGGAGCGAACGCAGCGTGGCCGCGAGCCGTCCCGGCAGCGCGCCGATTTCCGCGCCAATTTCTTCGAGCGCGGCCGCCGGCAGCGGCGCGGCATCAGGCGCGGGTGCGGGCGCGTCGCTCACGAGTCAGGTCCGGTGCAGCGCGGCCTTCAACTCGCGCAGTTGCTGGTGGATGCTGTTGAGTTCGGCGCGCGTCGGCAGGTCGAACTGCTTCGCCCATTCCTCCAGCAGCTCGCGCTGCGCGGTGCGCAGCTGGCTGGTGGCGTTCGTGAGTTCCGCCTGCGCCTGTACGAAGGCCGAGCTGCGCGCGGCCTGCGCGTACACGCTCTCGGCCGAGTCGACCCACAGGTCGTAGATTTCCTTCAGCGACCCGGGCGCGGCGCCGCTCTTGAGGCGCGGTGTCACGCGTTCGGCCAGCTCACGCAGCGAGCGGCCGATGATGTCGTTCCACAATCCGGCCACCTGCAGCTGCGCCTGCGCGCTGCGCGCCGCGAGCTGCATCAGCCGCTGCCAGGCTTCCTGCTGCTCGCGCGTCGGCCCGAGCGAAGGCAGGTTGAACGCGGCGCCGGGAAAGCCCCCGGCCGCGCCTGGCCCGCCCAGCCCGCCCATGCCGGGCATACCGGGCATGCCAGTGAACGCCCCGAACCCCGGAAACCCGCCCATGGCGCCCAAGCCGGCCATGCCCGGAAATCCGCCTGCACCCGCGGCGGGCGGCGCGCCGAACGGCGTGGCGGCCCACAGCCCCGCGAACTGCTGTTGCAGCGCGCCTAGGCCATCGGTGAACGCGCGCCCGCGCTGCTCCGGATCGCTGATGCCCGCCGAGCGCGTCACCAGGTCCCACAGTGAACGCGACACGCCCAGGTATTGCTCGCACTGCTGCAGGAAATGACGGGCCAGGGCCTCGGCGCCGGCAGCCGGCGCGGACGCGGGCGCGGCGGCACTGGCCGCGGCGGGCGATGCGGCGGGCGATGCGGCGCGGGCCCAGCTTTGCCCAAGCTCCGACCATTGCCGCAACAGGTCGGACTGCGCCCGCTGCAGTGCTGCTGCCCATTCGCTGGCCGGATTCGAATCGGATCCCATGTCGCCCCCCTTCAAGGGCCGTATTGTTTGTCAGCCACGCGCTACAGTGAAATCATACGCTGAACAGGCCCGAGGAGACGCCCGTGCTGTCCAACAAAGCCATCCCCGTTCTGGCCGCCGTCGTGGCGCTGGGAAGCGCGGCGGCCTGGTACTGGTGGCCGCACCTGGCGCCCACGCCAGCGCCGCCCCCCCCCGTGGCCGCGCCGCCGGCGCCCGAGGCACCGCCGGCCATCGCCAACCCGATGCCTGCGCCGGATGCAAACGCCGAGCCCCTGCCGGCGCTCGCGGACAGCGACGGGCCGTTCGCCAAGGGCCTGCTCGCCATACCCGGCGCGAGCCGCATGGGCAAATTCCTGCGGCCCGAGAATCTCATCCGCCATCTGGTGGCGACGGTCGACAACCTGCCGCGGCATCGGCTCGCCGCGGACCTGCGCCCGCTCCAACCCACGACCGGCACCTTCCAGGTCATCGGCGGTGATGAACAGGCGACGCTGGACGAGCACAACGCGCTGCGCTACGCGCCGGTCGTCGCGATCCTCGGGAGCCTCGACATGCGCGCGGTGAACAGCCTGTACCAGCGCTACTACCCGCTTTTCCAGCGCGCCTACCAGGACCTGGGTTATCCGCAGGGCTACTTCAACGACCGCCTCGTGGCGGCGATCGACGACCTGCTGGCGACACCGCACCCGACCGCGCCACTGGCGCTGGTGCGCCCGAAGGTCTTCTGGGAATACGCCGACCCGGATCTCGAGGCGCGTTCGGCCGGACAGAAGCTGCTGCTGCGCATGGGCGCCGACAATGCGGCCGTGGTCGAACGGAAGCTCCGCGAGTTGCGTGCGCTCGTGGCGAGCGGCGCCAGGCCTGCCGCGAACCAATGACGGCATCGCCAGTCCATATGGCCTAGCATGCGAGACCCTGCAACCAGGCGCCGGCCGCGCACCGCGACGTCAGTCAGCGCCGCGCTCGCCATCGCGATCGCGGCGCTCGCTTCCGCGGGCTGCAGCACGCTGGCCACCACGGCGGCCACCGCCACACCCGCGCTGGCGGGCGATTGGGTGCTGGATGCCGCCTCGAGCGACAATTTCGACGCGAAGTTCATCGAGGTGCTCAAGGCGCAGCACGAGCGCATGCATCCGCGGCACGGTTTCGGCGGAATGTCGGGCGGCCGCGGCGGCGGCATGGGCCCGGGCAGCGAGTACGATCCGCTGATGCAGGCGCCCGACGAGCCTGAGAAGGTACGCACGCGGCTCGCCGCTGGCCTGCGTCCGCCCGGGAAGATGCACATCGCGCTGAATGTCGACACGGTCGAAATCACGGCCGACGCCGAGCCGGCGCGCGTGTTCCAGCCCGGCCAATCGGTATCGCGCATCGACACCAGTGGCGCGGCCAACGTGGACAGCGGCTGGGAACAGAACGCCTTCGTCGTGCGCGCGAAATACACCAATCGCAGTTCGCGCAGCTGGCGTTATGAGGTCGAGCCTTCCAGCGGCCGGCTGCGCCTTGATTTTGAAACCGACGATCCCGAGTTCGGCAGTTTCAAGCTGACGACGCGCTACCGGCGCGCGGCGGGGAATTCACCTTGAGCCGCGCGCACGCGCTCCGAGCCGCAATCGTGCTGTGGCTGGTCGCGGGCGCGGCGCTCGCCGCCGGCGCGGCTCGCGCGGATGGCGCGAGCGCCGGGTCCTGGCAAGGCGGCCCGGGTTATCGCACCTATGTCATCGGCGATGAATCCGCGCCGACGCCCGACCCGGTGATCGGCGGACTGCTGCTCAACGGCGGCGGCGACTGGCCTTTCGATGCCTTCCGCTGGTTCACCGAGCACGCCGGCCACGGCCACCTGGTGGTGCTGCACGCCTCGGAGGCCACCGAAATCCAGGACCGGTTCTACAACGACATCAAGGGCCTCAAGTCGGTGCGCACCTTCGTGTTCACCAGCCGCGCGGGCGCTTCCGATCCGCGGCTGCTGGCGGCGGTGCGCGCCGCCGATGCGATCTTCGTCGGCGGCGGCGACCAGTCGAACTACGTGCGCATGTGGCGCGGCACGCCGCTGAACGAGGTGATCGATGCGCACGTCGCCGCCGGCAAGCCCTTCGGCGGCACGAGTGCCGGGCTCGCGATCCAGGGGGCATGGCTGTACGGCTGCATGGACAGCATCAGCCTCACTTCGACGCACGCGCTGGCCGATCCGCTCGGCAAGTCGGTGACGGTGGAAGGCGACTTCCTGCACTCGGCGCTGCTCGAGCACATCCTCACCGACAGCCATTTCGACGCGCGCGCGCGGCTCGGCCGGCTGTTCACATTCCTGGCGCGCGCGCATACGCTCGACCCTGGGCGCATGCTGGCCGGACTCGGCATCGACGAGTCCTCCGCGCTGACCGTCGAGCCCGACGGCACGGCGACCTTCCACGCGCGCAGCGCAGGCAAGTACGCCTGGCTGGTGCAGCCGCGCGGCTACGGCGAACTGCAATCCGGGCGGCCGCTCAACCTCGCGGCCGTGAACGTCACCGCGATCGGCCCCGCCACGACCTTCAACGTGCGCACGCTGGACGTGCAGGCGCCGGCGTTCACGCGCCAATACGACGTGGTCGACGGGGAACTGAAGCTGCGCGAGCCGCTGGAAACGGCCCGCTAGAGCGCCGAATCGTCCATTTCGCCGGTGCGGATACGCACCGCGCGCTGGATATCGCTGACGAAAATCTTGCCGTCGCCGACCTTGCCCGTCTTGGCCGCCTTGACGATGGCATCGACGACCTGGTCGACCAGGTTGTCGCGCACGCCCACTTCGATGCGCGTCTTCGGCACGAAATCGACGACGTATTCGGCGCCGCGATACAGCTCGGTGTGCCCGCGCTGGCGGCCGAAACCCTTTACCTCGGTGACCGTCATGCCGGAAATGCCGAGCTCCGACAGCGCCGAACGCACTTCATCGAGCTTGAACGGCTTGATGACGGCCGTGATCAGTTTCATTGTTGTCTCCCCGAAGCGCCCGCTGCCCGTCGATACGCGGCCTATTTTAGCCCATTCGCCGGTGGTAACGCACCGACGACCGCATCGACGCTGCCACCGCTGAGTGCCGGGCCGGTCAGGCCCGGTAGCGCCGCACGCGCCAGCACTTCCATCACCGGATCCTTGAGCCGCGCGAGGTGCAGGCTGCGGCCGCCGCGCAGCACTTGCGCCGCAAACTGGCCGAGCACCTCGATGCAGGTGCCATCGAGGTTCGGCGATTCTTCCAGGCTCAGTACCAGCGTGCGCGCCGTCGGCGCGGCGACCAGCCGTGCGGTGGCGTTGTCGAGCACCGCCTCGACGTTGGCGAAGAACAGCGGCTCTTCGGGGCGCAGGATCAGCACCCCGGGCACTGCCCGCACTTCCGCGTGCGCGCCCATGCGGACGAAATCGTGCCCGTCGCCAAGCCGCCCCAGTTCCGTGAGCCGCGGCTGGGTCAGCTCGCGGATCAGCAGCGCGAGGCTCACCGCGATGCCGACCAGCAAACCATTGAGGATACCGAACACCAGCACCGCGGCGACCGCGGTGACGACCACCGGCCGATCGCGCCGCCACAACAGGTAGGGCCGCAGCGGCTCGAGGCTCACCGCGTGGCGCATCGCGAAGATCACGATCGCGGCCAGCACCGGTTCGGGAATGCGCGCCACCCACGCGCGCAGGAACACCAGCGCCGCGGCCACGAACAGCGCGGCGGCCGCGCCGGCCAGCCGCGAGCGCGCGCCGAACGACTCGTTCGCGGCCGTGCCCGAATAACCGGCGCCGACCGGCACGCCCTGGAACAGGCCGGAGGCGAGGTTCGCGACGCCGAGCGCCAGCAGGTCGCGATTCACGTCGATCCGTTCGCCGTGGCGCAGCGCGAAGCCGCGCACCGAGCTGTAGCTCTCGGCGAACAGGATCAGCATCAACGCCAGCGCGAGTTCGGCGGCGCGGAACCCGGTCTCGAAATCCAGCCTCGGGATGCGCGCGTGGATCGCGCCCAGGTCGATCGGCCCAACCAGCGCGATGCCGGCGTCCGCGCCGAACAGCGGCGCCGCGACAATGCCGACCACGAGCACGACCAGCGTGCCCGGCAGCCGCGGCCAGCGGCGCAGCAGGACCAGCAATGCGAACGCCGCAACGCCGATCAGCAGGCTGTTGGATTGCCACTCCGATCGCCGCGTGTACAGCTCGGCAATCATCGGCGCGAGCGCCGTCTGCGTGGCGTGGAAACCGCACAGCTTGGCGAGCTGGCGCACCGTGATGATCACCGCCAGGCCGAGCGTGAAGCCGCGCACGACCGGGCGCGCGATGAATTGCGCCATGCGGCCGAGGCGCAGCGCGCTGCAGATGAGGAACAGCGCGCCGCCCATCATCACCAACGCGGCGGCCAGCGTCAGCGCCTGCGCGGTGTCGACGCCCGGGAGCGCATGCAACGCGGAGGCCAGCACTGCGGCCGAAGACGAGGTCGCCGTGACGATCGCGTAGCGGCTCGTGCCCAGCAGCGCGTAGCACACCAGCCCCGCGACCGCGGCCACGAGTCCGGCCAGCGGCGGCACGCCGGCGATGCCGGCGTACGCGAGCGCCTCGGGCAGCGCCAGGCCCGCGACCGACAGGCCGGCGATTACATCGGGCCCGATGCGCTTCACGAGTCGGCGCCTGACCATCCCGGCAGGTAGCGCGCGTCGGCGGATTTCGCCAGCTTCACGGCCGCGCGCACCGCGCGGTGCGGCTGGCGACGCAGCGCGCGGGCGCCGATGCGCGCGCGCAGGAAATCCGCCCACAGGAATTCCGCGAACGGCGCGTTCGATTTCGCATAGCCGCCGGCCTTGTGCACGTCGCCGGCAAGACTGCGATACGGGTCATCGTCGAGATCGGTGAGCCGCCGCGGCATGTCGCGGAAATCGCGGCGCTTGCCGTTGGCATCGAAGGGATGCGCCCAGGCGCGGAATTCCATCGTGCGCCAGAACACTTCCGGCTCGAGCCACGACAGGTCGTCCTGCAGCGCGATCCACACGCGGTCGACTTTTTCCCTGATCAGCGCGAGGCCGAGGTGATGATGATCGATGATGAAATAGCGCTGCCCCGGCCCGAGCACGGCCGGGAACACCTGCTGCTGCAGCGTTTCGCGCCGTTGCTTGCGGCCGAGCGCGGCCCACTCGCGCCGCTTGCGCGCGACTTCGACCAGGCCGACCGACATCTGCGTCGGGCGCAGGCGCTCCGGGGCCTCGCTGGCGAGGTGATGGTGGTGCATTTCAGGCCACATGGCTCGATCCTTGGCTGGCGGCGGTGCCAGTGTACGACGATGGGCCGCGATTGCCTTGCCGGCGACGCCGGGCGCAGAATGCGCGGCCGTCCAGCCCGGATCCGAAGCCGTCCTGCCGCACCGTAGTCGCCTCGCTTTCCTGTTGGCCCTGCTCGCCGCCCTGTGCTGGGGGCTGCTGCCGCTCGCGTTGCACATGATCGTGCCGGTGCTCGACACCTGCACGATCACCTGGTGCCGGTTCCTGTTTGCGGCCCTGGTGTTCGGCCTGTTCCTCGCGCGCCGCGGCGCGCTGCCGCGGCCGTGGCGACTCGCGCCGCCGCTGCGGCCCTTGCTGCCGGTCGCGGTGCTCGGCATTACGCTGAACTACACGCTGTTCGTCGTCGGGCTCCATTTGAGCTCGCCCGAGACTTCGCAGGTGGTCGGCCAGACCGCGAGCCTGTTCCTGCTGGTCGGGGGCCTGGTCGTGTATCGCGAGCGCTTCAGCCGGCTGCAATGGCTGGGTGCGGCGCTGCTGGTAGTTGGGCTGGCGCTGTTCTTCAACCGCCGCCTGCCGCTGCTGTTCGTCGGCGGATCGCGCTTAGGGCTCGGCGTGCTGCTGCTGCTGGCCGGTTCGCTCGCCTGGGCTTTCTACAGCCTGGCGCAGAAGCGGCTGCTGCGCGAGTGGACCTCGGCGCAGGTGCTCTGGCTGCTGTTCGTCGGCGGCGCGCTGCTGCTCACCCCGCTCGCGCATCCGCAGAAGTTGCGGCTGCTCAGCGCGGCGCAGGGCTGGGCGCTGGCATTCTGCTGCCTCAACACCGTCATCGCCTATGGCGCCTACGCCGAAGCGATGCACCTGTGGCAGGTGGCGCGCGTCGGCGCCACGGTGGCGGTGTCACCGCTGTTCACGTCCGGCGCCACGCTGCTGGCGGCCGGCTGGCTGCTGCCCGATGTCGTTCCCGAGATCCCCAATGTGCTGACCCTGATCGGGGTTGCCGGCGTCGTCGGCGGCTCGGCGCTGTGCGCGCTCGGGGCCCCCGACCGTTCGCCGCCGGTCGCGGCACGAGCTTCCGCCACGCCCGTTTAAACCCCGAAGCCCCTGGCACCCTCCAACCCAGTCATGGTGGGCGAAGAATTCGAGGCCATTTACCGCGCGCACGTGGACCAGGTCTATGGCCTGTGCCTGCGCATGACCGGCCAGAGTGCGCTCGCCGAGGACTGCACGCAGGAGTGCTTCATCGCCGCCTGGCGCGCGCTGCCCACGTTCGAAGGGCGCAGCCGCCTGTCGACCTGGCTGCATCGCATCGCGGTCAACACGGTGCTGACGCTGCGCCGCCGTCGGCCGGGCGATGCGCTGCGCGAGGCCGGCGAGCTCGATGAAGCCGCGCTGCAGCTGCCCGGCGGCGCCGAGGCGGCGGGCACGCTCGATGTCGAGGCCGCGCTCTCGCGCCTGCCGCAGGGCGCGCGCGACGTGCTGGTGCTGGTCGGCGTCTATGGCCACAGCCACGAGGAGGCCGCCGCCATGCTCGGCATCGCCGCGGGCACGAGCAAGGCGCAACTGCACCGCGCGCGACGATTGATGGCGCAGCAACTGGGCATCGCCATGGAGGCCGCATGATTCCGTCCCGTTTCGAATCGCTCGACGCCGCGCTGGCGAGCCTGCCGCGCGGACTCAAGCCCGGGCGCGACCTGTGGCCCGCGATCGAGCAGGACATCGAGCGCGACCCGGTGCGCGACGCCGCGAACGGGGGCGCGCCGGCAGCGCGCGTCGCGCGCATGCCGTGGCCGACGGCGCTCGCCGCCAGCGTGCTGCTGGCGAGCCTGGCCGGTGCGTTGTGCTGGTCGGTCGCGCGCGATCGCAGCAACGCCGAGCAGTTGGCGCAGCGCGCCGCCGGGAGCGGCGC
>JAFEDW010000068.1 GCA_018241455.1 Pseudomonadota bacterium
CCTCGATGCCTTCAACGTGCTGGTCAACTACTGGTGGCACGCGCAGGATGGCGAATCGGCCGGTGGCGCGTCCTCGTTCCTGGCGCTGCTGCATGCGGTCTTAAGCGTGCGGCAATTGCCGCCGCAGACGCGCCAGTCCTGGCGCGCATTGTTCGAACACTATGTGTTCGGGCCGCAGCACGAGGTCACGGCGCACATCCCGCCCGGACGGCGCGGCGTGCTCGGCCAGTTGACGCCGGATGAACTGGCGCAGGCGCGCGCGAAAGTGCTGGAACGACTGAAATAAGTGCGCGCGCGTCGTGGCGCCCGTCAGCCCGACTGCGTGTTCTTCGGCGCGTTCAGGTTGCGAATCGATTCGTCGGCGAAGAAACGCCGCATCATCATCGCCTGTTGCAGGCGGCCCTTGCGCACGTACACCTGGTAGAGCAGGTCCTTGGTGACTTCGAGCAGCACGCCGGCCAGCTGGTCGTCGAGGGTCGGCAGGCTTGGGTGCGGATCATTATCGCTGCCGAAGATGACGCGCTTGATGTCGATGAAGGTCGGGCTGTCGAGATCCGCCATCGCGCGCACGTCGTTGAGCTGGTCGAACACGCGCAGCTTGCCGGCTTCACCCAGGTCAACGAACGCGGCCTGCATCGTGCGCCGGCACATGCTGGCAAAGGCGTTGTAGCTGGCGTTCGAAAAGCAGGTGAGCGCTTCGCGAAACAGCAGTTCGACCTCTTCGGGCAGGTAGGTGAAGCCGAACTTTTCGCGCGGCCGTTCCACTTCGCTGAACTGCGCGCCGAGCTCGATGCGGTTGTTGCCGAACATCTTCACCGGGAAGCGCAGGAAGATCGGAGCGTTGCAGGAGTCGCAACGGTAGACCACGCCGACCACTTTCGGGCGGTGCGAGACGAGCTCGTCGAAACTGGGCACGGCGATCGGCGTGATGTGCGAGAGCACCTGGCAATGCGGGCAGGTCAGGGCCAGGTTGGCTTCCTGTTCATGGTGCAGCCGGCCGCCGGCATCGATATGCGTCGACATATGCGCCTTGTCATCCCGCGCGGTCTGGATGATCCCCTGGGCAGCCGCGGCGGTGGCCTTCAGTGTAGCCCAACAATTGGCGCGCACCACAGCGAATTTTCCCTGACCGCGCTAGGGGTTACATAATCTCGCTCAGGTCGCCTCTAGCCCGTGAGCCGCTTGTACTTCACGCGGTGCGGCTGGTCGGCGTCATCGCCCTTGCGGCGGCGCAGGTCGGCCACGTAATCCTGGTAGTTGCCCTCGAACCAGACCACCTCGGAATCGCCCTCGAAGGCCAGGATGTGCGTGGCGATGCGATCGAGGAACCAGCGATCGTGCGAGATCACGACCGCGCAGCCGGGAAAATTGACCAGCGCTTCCTCGAGCGCGCGCAGCGTCTCGACGTCGAGGTCGTTGGTCGGTTCGTCGAGCAGCAGAACGTTGCCGCCGCCGCGCAGCACCTTCGCCAGGTGCACGCGGTTGCGCTCGCCGCCGGAGAGTTCGCCGATCAGCTGCTGCTGTTGCGTGCCCTTGAAATTGAAGCGCCCGACGTAGGCACGCGAGGGCGTCTCGTAGTTGTCGACCTTGATGATGTCCTGTCCGCCGGAGATCTCGGCCCACACCGATTTCTTGTCATCGAGCGCCTGGCGCGACTGGTCGACGTAGGCCATCTTCACCGTCGGGCCGATGCGGATCTCGCCCCCGTCGGGCTTCTCGGCGCCGGTCAGCATGCGGAACAGCGTGGTCTTGCCGGCGCCGTTCGGGCCGATGATGCCGACGATGCCGCCGCGCGGCAGGCTGAAGGACAAATTGTCGATCAGCAGCTTGTCGCCGTAGCCCTTGCGCAGGTTCTTCACGTCGATGACGACATCGCCAAGCCGCGGGCCCGGCGGGATGTAGATCTCGTTGGTCTCGTTGCGCTCCTGGAATTCCTTCGAGGCGAGTTCCTCGTAACGCGCGAGGCGCGCCTTGCTCTTCGCCTGCCGCGCCTTCGGGTTCGTGCGCACCCACTCGAGCTCACGCGCCAGCGTCTTGCGCAGCGCATCCTGTTCGCGCTCTTCGAGCGCGAGGCGCTTCTCTTTCTGTTCGAGCCACGAGGAATAGTTGCCCTCGTACGGGATGCCGTGGCCGCGATCGAGCTCGAGGATCCACTGCGCGACGTTGTCGAGGAAATAGCGATCGTGCGTGACCGCGATCACCGTGCTCGGATATTCCTCGAGGTAGCGCTCGAGCCAGGCCACCGACTCGGCGTCGAGGTGGTTGGTCGGTTCGTCGAGCAGCAGCATGTCGGGCTGCGACAGCAGCAGGCGGCACAGCGCGACGCGGCGTTTCTCGCCGCCGGAGAGCTGGTCGATCTTTGCATCCCACGGCGGCAGCCGCAGCGCGTCGGCGGCGATCTCGAGCTTGCGTTCGAGTTCCCAGCCGCCCGCGGCGTCGATCGCATCCTGGAGCCTGGCCTGCTCCTCGAGGAGCTTGTTCATCTGCTCATCGTCCATCGGCTCGGCAAAGGCCTCGCTGATGGCGTTGAAGCGCTGCAGCTTGGCGTAGATCTCGCCGACGCCTTCCATGACATTGCCGCGCACGTCCTTGGCCGGGTCGAGCCCGGGCTCCTGTGTCAGGAAGCCGATCTTGATGCCGGTCTGGGCGCGCGCTTCGCCGTCGATGTTGGTGTCGATGCCGGCCATGATGCGCAGCAGCGTCGATTTGCCGGAGCCGTTCAGGCCGAGCACGCCGATCTTGGCGCCGGGAAAAAACGACAGGCTGATGTCCCGGAGGATCGTGCGCTTGGGCGGCACGACCTTGGAAACCCGGTTCATCGTGTAGATGTATTGCGCCATGATGCCTTGCAGGTGGTCCGGAGAGCCGCGGGAGGGCGCGCATTATCGTTGAGGCACCCGGTCTGCGCCACCGGCGGCTGGAGGCGCGCGGCCGGCTGGTCCGCGTGAACCCTTATGGTAGGCTGCGCCGCAAGATATGAGGGAGACTCCTTGATTCAACGGGATCCGCGGACGGCTGTGGCCATGAGCGAGCGGCAGGCACGCTATGGCTTTCCGGGCGGGCATCCGTTCGGCCCCGACCGCCATGGCGCGTTCCTGCGCGAGTTCGAGCAGCGCCGGCTCGGCGAGCGCGTCACGCTGCTCGAGCCGGTGCAGGCGAGCACGGAAGAACTGTTGCTGTTCCACACGCCGGCCTACCTCGAGTTCGTGCAGCGCAGCTCCGAGCAGGGCGGTGGGTACCTGGATGCTGGCGACACGCCCAGTTTCCGCGGCGTCTACGAAGTGGCGGCCAGTGTCGTCGGCGGGAGCCTGACGGCCGCCGAGTGGATCATGGCCGGCGAGCGCCGGCGCGCGTTCGCGCCGATCGCCGGGCTCCATCATGCCGCGCGCGACAAGGCCGCCGGCTTCTGCGTGTTCAACGATTGCGGCATCGTCATCGAGGCGCTGCGGCGTCGGCATGGACTGAAGCGCATTGCCTACATCGACATCGATGCCCATCACGGCGACGGCGTGTACTACGCTTTCGACGATGATCCCGGCGTTATTTTCGCCGACATCCACGAGAGCGGCGAGACGCTCTACCCGGGCACCGGCAGCGCTGCCGAGACGGGCCGCGGCGCAGCCGCCGGCACCAAGCTGAATATCCCCTTGCCGGCCGGTTCCGGGGATGAGCAATTCCTGCAGGCCTGGCCGAAAGTACTCGAGCACGTGCAGCGTCATGAGCCGGAGTTCCTGATCCTGCAGTGCGGCGCCGACAGCGTCGCGGGCGATCCGCTGACCAACCTGCGTTATACGCCCGCGGCCCACGCATCCGCAGCGCGTGACCTGCGCGTGCTGGCGGATGCAGCGGGGCATGGCAGGCTGCTGGCGCTCGGTGGCGGCGGCTACGATCGCAACAACCTGGCGCGGGCGTGGACGGGTGTCTTGGAGGCGCTCCTGGAACAGTGAGCGGCCCGGACTCGGTTACAATTCTGCTTCATTCTTCTCGCTGCAAGGCCCCTTAATAATGTATTCCGCCAGCATGGACATTGCCGGGTTCGATCCTGAGCTGCACGCCGCCATCGAGGGAGAGCGCCGCCGCCAGGAAGACCACATCGAGCTGATCGCCTCCGAGAACTACACCAGTCCGCGCGTGCTGGCCGCGCAAGGGTCCGTGCTCACCAACAAGTACGCCGAGGGGTATCCCGCGCGCCGCTACTACGGCGGCTGCGAATACGTCGACATCGCCGAGCAGCTGGCGATCGACCGCGCGAAGCAATTGTTCGGCGCCGACTACGCCAACGTGCAGCCGCACTCGGGTTCGCAGGCGAACGCCGCGGTATACCTCGCGCTGCTGTCGCCCGGTGACACGATCCTCGGCATGAGCCTCGATCACGGCGGCCACCTGACGCACGGCGCCAAGGTGAATTTTTCCGGCAAGATCTTCCACGCGGTGCAGTATGGCGTCGACGTGGCTACCGGCCTGATCGACTATGCGCAGGTCGAGCGGCTGGCGCGCGAGCACCGGCCGAAGATGATCGTCGCCGGTTTCTCCGCCTATTCACGCGTGCTCGACTTCGGGCGCTTCCGCGCGATCGCCGATGCCGTCGGCGCGCTGTTGTTCGTCGACATGGCACACGTGGCCGGACTCGTGGCGGCAGGGCAATACCCGAACCCGGTGCCGATCGCGGATGTCGTCACGACCACGACGCACAAGACGCTGCGCGGTCCGCGCGGCGGACTGATCCTGGCGCGCGCCAACGACGCAATCACGAAGAAGCTGAACTCGACCGTGTTCCCGGGCACGCAGGGTGGGCCGCTGATGCACGTGATCGCCGCCAAGGCGGTGGCGCTGCTCGAGGCACAGCAGCCCGAGTTCCGCGCCTACCAGGTGCAGGTGGTGGCGAACGCACGCGCGATGGCCGCGGCGCTGATCAAGCGCGGGCTGAAGATCGTCTCGGGCGGCACCGACAACCACCTGTTCCTCGTCGACCTGGGGCCGCGCAATTTCACCGGCAAGGATGCGGACGCGGCGCTCGGCCGCGCCAACATCACCGTCAACAAGAATGCGGTGCCGAACGATCCGCGCCCGCCGGCGATCGCGAGCGGGCTGCGCATCGGCACGGCGGCATCGACGACGCGCGGTTTCCGCGAGGCGGAAGTGGTGCGCGTCGCCGACTGGATCGTCGACGTCGTCGAGGCGGAGGGTGCGGATGCGGTCGTACGCCGCGTGCGCGGCGAGGTGCTCGAGCTGTGCGCACGCTTTCCCGTCTACCGCGCATGAGCGTTGCGAGCCGCGCGAGCACCGCGGGACGCTGACGCAGGCGCGCACGCGTGCATTGCCCGTTCTGCAATCACGCCGATACCCGCGTGACCGATTCGCGCCTGGCCAGCGATGGCCGGCAGATCCGCCGGCGGCGCGAGTGCCTCGATTGCGGCGAGCGCTTCACCACGTTCGAAGTCGCCGAGCTGCTGCTGCCGCATGTGATCAAGAACGATGGCAGCCGCGAACCGTTCGACGAGGCGAAGCTCAAGTCCGGCATGATCAAGGCGCTGGAGAAACGGCCGGTTGGGAGCGAGGCCATCGAGGACGCCGTCGCGCGCATCTGTCATCGCCTGCGCGTGCTCGGCGAGCGCGAAGTGCCGTCGCGCCAGGTGGGCGAGCTGGTGATGGAGGAGTTGCGGCATCTCGATGAAGTCGGCTACGTGCGCTACGCCTCGGTGTACCGCAGCTTCCAGGATGTCGAGGCGTTTCGCGAGACGATCGACGGCCTGCAGAAGCACCGCCGCCGCGGCTCGAAACGCGCCGCGGGGCGCGACCAATTGCCGCTGTTGCCGGGCGATGGCGACGGCGCCGACACGAACAAAGGCAAGGCCAAGTGATGGGCGCGTTCACCGCCAGTGACGAACAGTACATGCGCCACGCGCTCGGGCTGGCCGCGCTGGGATTGCACACCACGGCGCCCAATCCGCGCGTCGGTTGCGTGCTGGTGCGTGGCGAGGGCGTGGTCGGCGAGGGCTGGCACGAGCGCGCTGGCGGCGCGCACGCCGAAGTGCGCGCGCTGCAGTCCGCCGGCGAGGCGGCGCGCGGCGCGACAGCCTATGTTTCGCTTGAACCCTGCGCCGCGCACGGACGCACGCCGCCGTGCACCGATGCGTTGGTGGCTGCGGGCGTGCGGCGCGTCGTGTACGCCGCGGACGATCCGAACCCCAACATGGGCGGCGGCGCGGCGGCGTTGCGCGCCGCGGGCCTCGAGGTCGCCGGTGGCCTGCTCGCCGCCGAGGCACGCGAGCTGAACATCGGATTCTTCAGCCGCCACGAACGCGCGCGCCCCTGGGTGCGCCTCAAGCTCGGCTCAAGCCTCGATGGGCGCACGGCGCTCGCCGACGGGCGCAGCCAGTGGATCACCGGCGAGGCGGCACGGGCCGACGTGCAGATGTATCGCGCGCGCAGTTCGGTGATCCTGACCGGCGCGGGAACAGTGCTCAAGGATGATCCGTCGTTGAATGTGCGCCTCGAAGGCGCTTCGCGCCAGCCGTTGCGCGTCGTGCTCGACAGCCAGCTGCGCGTGCCGCCGACCGCGCGGCTCTACGCGCTGGCGGGACCGGCCGCCGTGTTCACGTCGAGCGCCGATCAGGCCCGCATCGATGCGTTGCGCGGAGCCGGCGTGCAGGTCGAGCAGGTCGCGGCCGCTGCGGGCGGCGTTGATTTGCCGGCGGTCATGCAGCGCCTGGCCTCGCTGCAGGCCAATGAGGTGTGGGTCGAAGCCGGCGCGCGCCTGGCGGGCGCGCTGCTCGCGGCGCAGCTGGTCGACGAACTCGTGCTGTATCTCGCGCCCTGCCTGCTCGGCCCGCAGGCCGTGCCGTTGGCGCAATTGACCGCGCCCGCCAGCCTCGAAGCACGACTGGCATGGCGTTATGTCGCGGTCGATCGCGTCGGTGCCGACCTGCGTATCATTGCGCGTCCGGCCGCGGGGCAGGGCTAGGTCCAGGACGCAGCGATGTTCACCGGAATCGTGCAAGCTATCGGTACGATCGAAAGCGCCGAATCGCGTGGCGGCGATGTGCGGCTGGGCATCGACGCCAGCGGCATCGACGCGGCGCGACGCCAGGGCGGCGACAGCGTCGCGGTGGCGGGCGTCTGCCTGACGGTGGCGGCGCTGACGCCGCGCGGCTTCCATGCGGATGTTTCCCGCGAGACGCTCGCGCTCACGACGATCGGCACCTGGCGCGCGGGCACGCGCGTCAATCTCGAGCCGGCGCTGCGCGCCGGCGATGCGCTCGGCGGACACATGGTTTCAGGGCATGTCGATGGTCGCGCCGAGTTGCTGCACGTGAGTGGCGATGCGCGTTCACGGCGCTGGCGACTGCGCGTCCCGGCGGGACTGGAGCGCTACATCGCGCGCAAGGGTTCGGTGACGCTCGATGGCGTGAGCCTCACGGTCAACGAGGTCGACGGCCGCGAGTTCGGCGTGAACCTGATTCCGCACACGCTGGCCGTGACCACGCTCGGCGCGTTGGAGGCCGGTGCGCAGCTGAACCTGGAGATCGACGTGATGGCGCGCTACATCGAGCGCCTGGCGCCACAATGAGTGGCATTGGTAGCTTAAAAAACAATATCTTATAATATTAATCCAGAAGTATTCTCACATACGTGGCGGCATGGAACTGAACAGTACCGAAGAAATCCTCGCAGAACTGCGCGCCGGCCGCATGGTCGTCGTCATGGACGACGAGGATCGCGAGAACGAGGGCGACCTGCTGATGGCGGCCGAGAAAGTCACGGCCGCTGACATCAATTTCATGGCGCGCTTCGGCCGCGGCCTGATCTGCCTGACGCTGACGCCCGAGCGTTGCGCACAACTGCGCCTGCCGCTGATGGTCACCGAGACCAACCGCGAACAGCGCACGAATTTCACCGTGTCGATCGAGGCGGCCGAAGGCGTGACCACCGGCATTTCCGCCTACGATCGCGCGCACACCGTGCGCACGGCCGTGGCGGCCGAAGCGCGCGCCGAGCACCTGCGGCAGCCCGGGCATGTGTTCCCGATCATGGCGCAGCCCGGCGGTGTGTTGACGCGCGCCGGGCACACCGAGGCCGGCTGCGACCTGGCGCGACTGGCCGGCTTCCAGCCCGCGGCCGTCATCGTCGAGATCATGAACGAGGACGGCACGATGGCGCGCCGCCCGCAGCTCGAGGAATTCGCGCGCACGCACAAGCTCAAGATCGGCAGCATCGCCGACCTGATCCGCTACCGGTTGCGCAACGAACGCTCGGTCGAACGCATCGCCGACCAGCGCGTGCGCACCGAGTACGGCGAATTCCGGCTGTACGCGTACGAAGACCACGTCAACCGCGACGTGCACCTGGCGCTGGTGCGCGGCACGCTCGATGCGGCCGCGACGCCGTGCGTGCGCGTGCACCTCGTCGATACGCTGCGCGACGTGCTCGGCGTGCGCGATGCCAGCGGCGCGTGGACGTTGCGCGCCGCGTTGGCGCGCATCGCGGCCGAGCCCTGTGGCGTAGTCGTGATCCTGCGCCAGGGTGAATCGCCGCGCGAACTGGCTGATGCGGTGCGGGCACCGACCCGCGCCGAGGAGCGCGGCGATCGCGGGCGTGCGCAGGCGGGCGGGGTGTTGCGCACCATCGGTGTCGGCGCGCAGATCCTGCAGGACCTGGGCGTGCGCCGCATGCAGGTGCTGTCGGCGCCGAAGCACGTGCACGGCCTCGCGGCCTTCGGCCTCGAGATCGTCGGCTATATCGACGACGCCGGTTAGCTATACTGATCGCATGGGAAAAGCTGCGGAATCCGCGCCGGCGAGCGCGGTGGGCCTGCGCGTCGCGGTCGTCGCGGCGCGCTACAACGAGGAACTGGTCGACCAGCTGCTTGCCGGCGCGCAGGCCGCGTGGCGCGCGGCCGG
>JAFEDW010000069.1 GCA_018241455.1 Pseudomonadota bacterium
GCACCGGCAGGCGGTCGCGCAGGCTGGCCAGGCGCATGCCGGCACCCGAGCGCATGGCCAGCATGAGGCGCGAAAAGATGCCGCCACACACGCCGCCGGCGATGCCGCCGATCGGAACCGCCAGCCATGTGCGCGCATCAGCCATGACCGCGCTGGTCGTGCCGAAATAAGTGTAGTTGCCGACCAGCGCCACCGACGTGACACCGGCGATGATCACCGCCATGTAGATCGTGCCGGACGAGCGATCCTCGAAGGATCGCGACAATTCCTCGATGGCGAACACCACGCCGGCGAGCGGCGTGTTGAACGCGGCGGCGATGCCAGCCGCGCCACCGGCGAGGATCAGCCCGCGCTCGAGGTCGGCCGCGGGGAATCGTCGCCACCGCCCCAGTGAATGCATGATCGAGGCGCCGATCTGCACCGTGGGTCCTTCGCGACCCACCGAGGCGCCAGTGCCGAGGGCCACCAGCGTCAACAACAGTTTGCCGACCGCGATGCGCATCGACAGCAGACGGTCGCGGATGGCTGCATCGCGCACCCCGAGCGCGGCGATCGTCTGCGGGATGCCGCTGCCCTGCGTGCCCGGAAACCAGCGCTGCGTCGCATAGGCGATCGTCGCCAGGCCGACTGGCGGCGCAATCCACGGCCAGGCCGCGCTGTGCCGCGCCAGCCAGCGGAACGCGGCGAGCGCGACGTCGCTGCCGCCGGCGAAGGTTACCGCCGCCAGGCCGACCGCGATCGCACCACCCCAGAACAGGGCATTGCGCAACCAGGGTTCCGGCCTGGCCCAACGGTACAGGCTGCGTTTGCGGATCAATGGCAGGGCCGGCATGGCAGTGGGTGTTGCGCGTGGACGCGGCCGGCCGGATCAGCGCCGCCGCCGCGGCTTCGGCGCCACCGCGCTGCGCCGCACCGCCTGTGCCACCGGCACTGGTCCAAGGGCCGGCAAGCGACCCTGCAGCGTGTGCAGCGAGCGATCGAGTTCACGCAATTCGGCGTTGGCGAGCCCCGCGATGGCCCGCTGCAGCACGCCGGCAACGCGGCCATGTGTCGCGCCGACCAGCGCCCGCCCGGCCGGTAGCAGGTGCAGCTGCACGGAACGCTGATCGTCGACCACCCGCCGCCGCTCGACCCAGCCGCGCTCGGACATCAGCCGGAGCAGATGACTGAGGTTGGAACGCTTGACGCCCAGTATCGCCGCGAGCTCGGAGGGCGACAGACCCGGTTCCGCGTCGATGCAGTGCAGCGCGCGATGCGCGGTGATCGGCGCGCCGGTGCGCCGTTCGAGTTCGCGGTACAGCGTACGCATGTGATCGACCAGCGCGCGCGCTCGCCGCAAGGCGCTCTGCTCCAGGGCACGGCGACTGGGGTTCACGGGCGCGGAGGTGGATTGCGACACTTTCACCATGTTAGCGAGAGGCCGGGCAGCGCGCCACTGGGAGCGCGGCCAACAGCCGGATCGAGTCAGCGTGGTTGTCGACCATGAAATAATTGATAATAATAAACAGTTGTATATGTTCAACTATATGCAGAGCTCGCAGAGCCGGGGCGCCGGCGTCGACCCGGCGCGCACCTGCCTGTTCCTGGACGTCGACGGCACGCTGCTCGACCTGGTCAAGGCGCCGGAACAGGTGCGGGTGCCGGCGGCGCTGGTGTCGGACCTGGGCCAGCTGACGCAGCGACTCGGTGGCGCATTGGCGCTGGTCAGCGGGCGCTCCGTCGCCCAGCTCGATGAACTGTTCCAGCCGTTGCGGTTGCCGGCCTCCGGCGTGCACGGCCTCGAATTGCGCCTGGCCGGGCAGCCGCTGCGGCGCCGCGTGTGCACGCCCGATGCGCTGCATCGCATCCGCAGCGAGGCCGAGCGGCTGATCGTCGGCCAGCACGGCCTGCAACTGGAATTCAAACCCAGCGCCGTGGCGCTGCATTACCGTGGGCGGCCCGAGGCCGAAGACGAATTGCGGGCCCGCATGCGGGCGCTGGCCGCCCGGCACGCGGAACAGTTTTCGCTTATCGACGGCGACAAAGTGCTGGAACTCGTGCCGCAGGGCTGCTCAAAGGCGGCGGCCATCGACGAACTCATGGCTGTCGATCCCTTTCGTGGCCGCCGGCCCTGTTACCTCGGTGACGATACGACCGATTTCGGCGCCTTCGAAGCGGTGCGGCGCTACGAGGGAGTGGATGTGGCCGTTGGCAATCGGGTCACGGCGCGCTGGCATCTGTCCGGGCCGGCGGCCGTGCGGCAGTGGCTTGCGCAGCTTGCGGCCGGCGAGTCGCGCCTGCCATGAGCGCTGGCCGTCCCTCGCTGGATCTCGCGGTGGTCGGCAACTGCCAGGTCGCCGCGTTGATCGACCGTCAGGCCAATGTGGTGTGGATGTGCCTGCCGCGGCCCGACGGCGATCCAGTCTTTTCGGCGCTGCTGACCGGCGAAGGCGGCGGTGCGGCGCGCGGCGGCTTTGCGGTCGACCTGGCGGACCTGGTTCGCTTCGAGCAGCATTACGAACGGAATACGGCGATCCTGCGCACCGAGCTGCACGACCGGCATGGCGGCAGCGTTCGCATCACGGATTTCTGTCCGCGCTACCGGCACCTGGGCCGTATGTTCCGGCCGATGATGCTGGTGCGCATCGTCGAGCCGCTCGAGGGGCGGCCGGTGGTGCGATTGCGCCTGCGCCCCAACCGCGGCTGCGGCGCGGAGACCGCGCCCGTGCGTGTCGGCAGCCATCACCTCAGCTACTCCGCGGCCGGGATCGATTACCGTCTGACCACGGACGCCTCGCTGGCGCTGCTGCAGGAGGAGCGCGCACAGGTGCTCGATCGCGCGCAGGTGTTCGTCCTCGGCCCGGACGAGTCGATCGCCGAATCGCCGGGCGTACTGGCGCAGACGCTGTTGCACGAGACGCGCGCCTACTGGATCGACTGGGTGCGCACGCTGGCGCTGCCCTTTGAATGGCAGGCGCAGGTGATCCGCGCCGCGATCACGTTGAAGCTCTGCACCTACGAGGACACCGGTGCGGTGCTGGCAGCGTTGACCACGTCGATTCCGGAGAGCCCGGACAGCGGCCGCAACTGGGACTACCGCTACTGCTGGCTGCGTGACGCCTATTTCGTGGCGCGTGCGCTCAACAGCCTCGGCGCGACGCGAACCACCGAGGCCTACCTGCACTTCATCGAGGGTGCCGCCACCGCCAGCGCGGGCGGCGAACTGCAGCCACTGTACGGGCTGTCGGGAGAAACGCAGCTGCCCGAGAGTTGCGTCGACACGCTGCCGGGATACCGCGGCATGGGGCCGGTGCGGATCGGCAACCAGGCCGCGCTGCAGACGCAGCACGACGTGTACGGTGCGGTGATCCTGGCGGCCACCCAGTTGTTCTTCGACGAACGGCTGGTGCGCAGCGGTGATGCGGCGCTGCTCAGCCTGCTGGAGCGCATCGGCGAGCGCGCCGCCGCGGTGTATGCACTGCCCGATGCCGGGCCGTGGGAGTTCCGTGCCGAGCAGCATGTGCACACCTACTCGGCTGCCATGAGCTGGGCGGGTTGCGCGCGACTGGGCCGCATCTGGCGCCACCTTGGCCGTCACGACATGGCCGAGAAATGGCGGCAGCGTTCCGAGGCCATGCGGCGACAGGTGCTGGCGACGGCGTGGAGCGAGCGGCGGCAGAGTTTCGTCGCGCGCGCCGGCGGCGATGATCTCGATGCCACACTTCTGCTGTTGCCTGAACTCGGCATCCTGCCGAGCGCCGATCCGCGCTTCGTCGCCACGGTGCACGCCGTCGAACGCGAGCTGTCTGCGGGGCCGTTGCTGTATCGCTATCGGCACACCGACGATTTTGGCGCACCAAAAACTGCGTTCACGGTGTGTGCATTCTGGTTCGTCGATGCGCTGTGCGCGATCGGCGAGGTCGATCGCGCGCGCGAGCGATTCGAGAGCCTGCTGCGCTACTGCAACCACGTCGGTCTGTTGTCCGAGGACATTGACCCGCAGTCCGCCGAGCTGTGGGGAAACTTTCCGCAGACCTACAGCCTCGTCGGCCTGATCAATTCCGCGCTGCGCCTCAGCCGTCCCTGGCATGCGGTGGTCTGACGATGCTGGCCTTGGCTTCGCATATCGCCCTGCACGTCGCGCTCATCGTCGCCGTCGCCTGGGCGTGCCAATGGATCCTCGCGCGGCTGATCCGCGGCGTGCGCATCCGGGTGGCGGGGCGGCTTGCAAATGAAGAGGAGCGCCGCCGCGCCGAGACGCTCGGGCGCGTGCTGCGTTACTCGAGTGGCGTGGTCATCTCGACGATCGCGTTCATCCTGGCGCTGGACGCGCTCGGCGTATCGATGGCCCCATTCCTTGGCGCGGCTGGCGTGGTTGGCGTCGCGCTTGGATTTGGCGCGCAGAGCCTGGTCAAGGACTACTTCTCCGGCCTGCTGATGCTGCTCGAGGGCCAGATCACCAAGGGCGATATCGTGGCGGTCGGAGGGCAGTCCGGCGTCGTCGAAGACCTGACGCTGCGCTACGTGCAGTTGCGTGACTACGATGGCCACGTGCACTTCGTACCCAACGGCCAGATCACCACCGTGTCCAACCTGACGCGGCACTACGCCTATGCGGTCATCGATGCGGGCATCGCCTACCGCGAGGACATCGGAGCGGCGGCCGAGATCATGCGAAGCACGGCCGAACGCATGATCGACGATCCGGCTTTCGGTCCGTGCATGCTCGATGCGTTCGAATATGCCGGCGTCGACCGCTGGGAGGATTCGTCGGTGGTGTTGCGCGGCCGCTTCAAGGTGCGGCCGCTCGATCAGTGGACCGTACGCCGCGAATTCCTCAGGCGCCTGAAGGATGCCTTTGACGCAGCCGGCATCGAGATCCCTTATCCACATGTCACGGTGTACGCAGGCGCCGCGCGCGACGGCAGCGCCGCGCCGCTGCAGGTGAGCGGGTCGGTGCATATCGCCGGAGGTCCGCAGTAATGCGCGCGGTGCGTTCGCGGTGGCGTGGCTGGCTGTTGCGGTTCGTACTGCCGGTCGCGGTGGCGGTGTCGCTTATCGCGGTCGCGGGCGTGCCGCTGCTCGATCGCATGCTGTCCGGCTGGTTTCGCGGCGACGTGCAGCTGCGCGCGCACTTGCTGATGAATTCGATGCAGGCGCCGCTGGCCGAGCTGGTGGCGCGCCACGATCTCGTGCAAGGCGAGGCCTACCTCAATCGCGTCGCCGCCGACGAACGCCTGCTCGGCATCGAGGTGTGTGATTCCGCCGGGCACGAGCTGATGAAATCCTCGTCCTGGCCGAAGCTCGTGCCCTGCGCCTCCGCGTCGGCCAGCCCGGAAACCACGCAGGTGCAGCCCGACGGCCACGCGGCGCTGGATATTTCGAGCTTCGCCGTCGATACGCCGGCTTCCGGGCGCCTGTGGGTAAGCCTGGCTCACGACCTTTCGTTCATCGACCGCCGGCAGAGCATTGCACGCCGCTACCTGATCGCCTTCGTGCTGGTGCTGGTCAGTGCGCTGGCGCTGCTCGCGGCGCTGGTGGTGCGTGTCGTCGTCGGCCGCTGGGTGCGACTGCTGATTGGCGACATCCGCAATCGGCGGTTCGTCGACGACGCGGCCTCGCCGTCGCTGGTGCTGCCGCTGCTTAGCCGCATCCGCCAGACGCTGCGCGAGGTCGAGGCGCAGCAGCGGCTGGAGATCGACTATCGCGAGAACTGGACCCCGCAGGCGCTGCAACACCTGGCGCGCGAGTACCTCGAGGACACACCAATCCTGGTCGTGTCCAACCGCGAGCCATACATTCATAATCGGGCCGCGGACGGCAGCATACAACTGCAGTTGCCGGCCAGCGGCATGGTTACCGCGCTCGAGCCGGTCGTACGCGCCTGCCACGGTACCTGGATCGCGCACGGCAGCGGCACAGCCGACCGCGAGACCGTCGATGCGCATGATCGGTTGGCCGTGCCGCCCGATGAACCCGCGTACACGTTGCGCCGCGTCTGGCTGTCCGACGAAGAGGAAGCGGGTTACTACTACGGTTTCTCGAACGAGGGGCTGTGGCCGCTGTGCCACCAGGCCTACGTGCGTCCGGCGTTCCGCGAGCAGGACTGGATCGAATACCAGCGCGTCAACCGCCGTTTCGCCGAGGTGGTCGAGGCCGAAGCGCGCGGCTCGCAGCCGGTCGTGCTGCTGCAGGATTTCCACCTTGCGTTGCTCCCGGCTTACCTGCGCGAGCGGCTGCGCCGCGCCACGATCGCGCATTTCTGGCACGTCCCCTGGCCGAATGCCGAGACGTTCGGCGTCTGTCCGTGGAAACAGGAGCTGCTGCACAGCCTGCTGGCGACCGACGTGCTCGGTTTCCATACGCGCTATCACTGCCTGAATTTCCTGGACTCGGTGGACCGTTACGTCGAGTGCCAGATCGATCGCGAACAGATGACGGTGACGTTGCGTGGCCACGTGTGCAAGGTCACGCCGTATCCGATCTCGATCGAATGGCCGCCGCGCTGGCTCGCCGGCTTGCCGGCCGCGGATGCCGCACGCGAGGCGATCCGGAAACGCTACGGCCTCGGCAAGGACGTGCGCATCGGCATCGGCGTGGAGCGCTGGGATTTCACCAAGGGCATCATCGAGCGGGTGCAGGCGCTCGAGCGGTTGCTGGAACGGCATCGCGAATGGCGCGGCCGCGTGACGCTGCTGCAGGTGGCGGCGCCATCGCGGTCGCGGCTGCCGGCCTACCAGGCCCTGCAACAGCAGACCATTGCGTCGGTCGAACACGTCAACCAGCGCTTCGGCACCGCTGACTGGCAGCCGGTCGTGCTGATCGCCGAGCACCAGGAACCGAAGATGGTGTATACGCTGTATCGCGCCGCGGATTTCTGCGTCGTCAACAGCCTGCACGACGGCATGAACCTCGTCGCGAAGGAATTCGTCGCGGCGCGCGACGATCTCGACGGCGTGCTGATCCTCAGCACCTTTGCCGGCGCTTCGCGGGAACTGCTCGAGGCCTTGCCCGTCAATCCGTTCGACGTGGGCGAGACCGCCGATGCGATCGTGGCGGCGTTGCAGATGGGCCGGGCCGAACGCCTCGAGCGCATGCGACTGATGCGCCGCACGATCAAGGGTCACAATGTCTATCGGTGGGCCGGCCGCATGCTGACCGACGTCGTGCAGATCCGCCAGCGCCAGACGCTGCGCGCGCTGCGGGCCGCGAGCTGAGGAACCATGACATGATCCGCGCAACAGTCCTGGCAACGTCTGCCGCCATTTTGGCCTGCACCCAGGCCGCGCTCGCAGGCGGCGTCGCCTTCGATCTCGCCGGGCCGAAGCTGGCGGTCACCGTCAGCCGCGGCAATGTGTCGTTGCCGATCGACGAAGTGCCGAGCCTGGCCGAGCACGACGTGCTCAAGGTGCAGCCGGACCTGCCCGCGGACCAGTCCACGCACTTCGTGCTCGTGCTCGCGTTCCTGCGCGGTTCGACCAATCCGCCGCCGCGGGACTGGTTCCATGCCTGCCAGGCCTGGCAAGCCCCCTGTGCGCGATCGGGATTGACGGTCGAAGTACCGGTCGGCGCGCAGCAGGCGCTCGTGCTGCTCGCCCCGTCGACGCCGGGCGACGTGCGCACGATGATCGATGCGGTCACCGGGCGGCCGGGCGCGTTCGTGCGCGCCGCGCAGATCCTGCGCCAGGCCGGGCTGGAACGTTCGCGTCTCGACACTTACCTTGCCGCGCTTGCGGCCATGGATGAGGGCCAACGCGCCCGGCTGGCCGACACGACGCGGTTGTTGGCACGCAGCCTCGTGCTGAAAGTGGACAGCGGTTGCCTCGATGATGCACCGGAGTCGCAGGTTTCCTGCCTGATGCGCGGGCAGGACAGCCTGGTGCTGAACGACGGCCACAGCGCCTCGTTGGTCGACAACCTCACCTCGGGTCCATCGGCCGACCTCGCGCTGGTCGCCGCGAATACGCCGGCGCTGGGTGGCGGCTACTACGGCCCGTACGTGGCTTCGCTGCTCAATGTCGGCAAGCTCGTCAGCCACATGCGCAGCGTGCAATTCCAGTACCTGCCCGCAGTGGCCGACGCACATGAAGACCGGTTGGCGTTGACGCTGAACAGCCCACCTTCGTTCCACGAGCCCTACTCGGTGCTCGTGGCGGCGCTCCCCGCGGTCACGCAGCCACAACCGCCGCCGATGCGCGCCGCTGCGCCGCAGATGCGTTACTGCGCCGACCGCGACCCGCTCGTGTTCGCGGTCGAGGGCGCGCCGCTGGCTTTTTCCACGCGCTACCTGCACGACGTGCGATTGCTCATCGAGCGGGACGGCAGCACGCAGGCCATCGCGGCACGGGCTGACGCGGCGCGCGGCGGCTTCGTGGCCGCGCGGTTGCCGCCCGCCGCCGCAGGTGAAACCGATGGCGTGTTGCACGCGCGCCTGCACGGCCAGTGGGGATTCGATGAATTCAGCGGCCCGCGGTTCGATCTCGTCACGGCGCAGCAGGCGAGTGGCTGGACCCTGGCAGCGGACGACGGACTCATCGCCGGACGCGACAACATCGCGCACCTGAAAGGCGCCGCGAGCGATTGCATCGCCTCGATCACCGCCACGGATCCCGCCGGTGCAGCACTGCCGCTGCAGTGGACGGCCACCGCGGACGATGCGATCGAACTTCACCTGTCGTTGCAGCATGCGCGTACCGGGAACCTCAGCCTGCGCGTGACGCGGTTCGGTGTCGCGCAGCCGCTGACGCTCGACCTGCCGGTCTCGCAGGATGTCATCCGCGTGCGCTCGATTGCGTTCAGCCCGGCCGATGCCGCGGCGGTCGTGCGCGGCGCGCACCTGGAGCAGATCCGCTCGCTGCAGATCGACCGCCAGGAATTCGCGCCCGCCGCGTTGTTGCATCC
>JAFEDW010000006.1 GCA_018241455.1 Pseudomonadota bacterium
GCGGGAGCGGCACAATCGGCGGGAGCGGCGACTCCGGCGCAGCCGTGGCGCGGTGGTCGTGGCCGCTGATCGGCGCCGGCGCCGTGTACGGCGGATACTTCGGCGCGGGCATGAGCGTGATCCTGCTCGCGACGCTTGGCATCGCCTACGACGATTCGCTGCCGCGCCTGAACGCGCTCAAGCAATGGCTGGCGTTGGCGGCCAATCTCGGCGCGGCGATCTGGCTGGCCTGCCGTGCGCCGCTCGACTGGCCACTCGTCGTGGTGCTGGCGCTGAGTGCCGCCCTCGGCGGCGCCTGGGGCGGGCGGATTGCGGGCCGCCTGTCACCGCTGATGTTGCGCCGCGCCGTCGTGCTGCTGGGTGTCGCCATTGCGTCGGCCTATCTTTGGCGCCAGGCATGAGCGCGTGTCGCCCTGGCAGGAGCGGCGTATCATGAGCCTCACGAGATGAGTGCCACCATGAGCGACAGCGGCTACACCGTATTCCAGACGCCGATCGGGCATTGCGCCGTCGCGTGGAATGCGCGCGGGCTGATCGGCGTGCAGTTGCCGGAAGGCAGCGCTGCGACCACCGCACGGCGCATCAAGGGCCGTTTCGCGCACGCGGCACGCCGCACGCCGCCGCCGCCGGTCAAGCAGGCGATCGAACGGATCCGCAACCTGCTGCGCGGCGGGGCCGACGAGTTGTCGGCGATCGAGCTCGACATGTCGGGCCACAGCCCGTTCTATCGGCGCGTGTACGAGCTGGCGCGTGCGATTCCGGCGGGCGAAACGCTGAGCTACGGCGAATTGGCGGCGCGGGCCGGCGAGCCGGCCGCGGCGCGCGCGGTCGGCCAGGCGATGGCGCACAACCCGTTTCCGCTGATCGTGCCCTGCCATCGCGTGCTGGCGGCGCACGGCGGCGCCGGCGGATTTTCCGCGCGCGGCGGCGTGGAGACGAAATTCCGGTTGCTGCGGATCGAGGGCGCGATCCGCCAGGGCGCATTGCCGCTGGGCTAGGCCTTCAGGCCGCGACCGGGCCCGTTACCGTGCGTACCTCGCCCATCGCGGGGCGAAAGCGCACGCTCACCGACGGATCCGAGTGCGCCATCGAACTGACGACCTGGATGCCGGCATCCTGCAGGAATGCGCCGATGAAGGCCTGCAGCCCCTCGCAGCGCACGCGCGCCGAGGCCTGGTCCTCCGAGTGCGCCACCAGCTTGGCCTGCCAGTGCTGCGCGCGCGGACTGACGGCGTTGAGTTCGCGCATCGCGCGATCGAGCAGCGCCAGGTCGCTCGACAGCGTGTTGTCGGTGAGATTCGGATCGCGGCTGTGGCCTGGTGCGGCCAGGCGCAGATGCATCAGCGCACCATGTTCCTCGACGGCATCGTACAGGCACACGACCAGCGAGCTGTGCAGTTGCGCGCTCAGCACGACATCGTCGGTGACGATGCGGTAGTCGTCGGAGGCGACCGGCATGTCCGGCGAGGCTGCGTTCATTGCGGCAGTGTCGCAGGCGCGCCGGGCCGCGGGTGTTAGCCAGGTCACAGTATGGAGCGCGCCGTGGCCTCTGCTAGCATGCCGGCATGAGCCAGACTGCCGACTCCATCACGCATCGCGGCGGCTGCCACTGCGGCGCGGTACGCTTCGAAGTGCAGGCGCCGGCCGGGATCGAAGTGCTGGATTGCAACTGTTCGATCTGCAGCAAAACCGGCTTCCTGCACCTGATCGTGCCGGCGGCGCAATTCAAGCTGCTGCGCGGCGCCGACACGCTCCGCGCCTACACCTTCAATACCGGCACCGCGCGCCACCTGTTCTGCCCGGTATGCGGCATCAAGTCCTTCTACGTGCCGCGTTCGCACCCGGACGGCTACAGCGTCAACGCGCGTTGCCTGGACGAAGGCACGGTCACCGGCATGCGCGTCGTCGCCTGCAACGGGCGCGAGTGGGAACGGCAGTTTCCGGACGCCCGATGAAGATGTACGACCCCGAGCTGCGGCTGGAGACCGCGCGGCTGGTGCTGCGTCCGCCGCGGCTGTCCGACCTCGACGCCTGGGCGGAATTCATGGCCGATGCGCGCGCCACGCAGCATCTCGGTGGCGTGCAACCACGCTCGGCGGTCTGGCGCAGTCTCGCCGCGATGGTCGGATCCTGGGTGATGCACGGCTTCGCGATGTTCTCGGTGATCGAGAAAAGCAGCGGCGCGTGGGTGGGGCGCGTCGGTCCCTGGAGTCCGGAAGGCTGGCCCGGCACCGAGGTGGGCTGGGGCGTGCATCCGCGCTTCTGGGGGCGCGGTTACGCTACCGAAGCCGCGATCGCGTCGATCGACTGGGCCTTCGACACGCTGGGCTGGAGCGATGTGATCCACGCGATCGCGCCGGACAACACGAGTTCGCAGGCGGTCGCGCGGCGACTCGGGTCGGCGCGACAACGAACCACCGAATTGCCGCCACCGCTCGTCGGCTTTACCGTCGATATCTGGGGACAGACGCGCGCGCAGTGGCTCTCGCAGCGCGCACGCCTGCCGCTGCCCGCGAAGCCATGAAGAAGTCGCGGCTCGAAGCCTTCAGCGACGGCGTGCTCGCCATCATCATCACGATCATGGTGCTGGAACTGCACGTGCCGCACGAGCCGACGCTGGCCGCGTTGTGGCAGCTGTGGCCGGTGCTGCTCAGCTACCTGATGAGCTACGTGTTCATCGGTATCTACTGGAACAACCACCATCACCTGTGGCAGGTGGTCGAGCACGTCAACGGGCCGGTGCTGTGGGCGAACCTGCACCTGCTGCTGTGGCTGTCGCTGGTGCCGTTCGTCACTGCGTGGATGGGCGAGAACCATTTCGCCGCGGCGCCGGTCGCGGTCTACGGCGTGGTGCTGCTCGGTGCCGCGATCGCCTACTACATCATGACGCGCGTATTGCTTGCGGACCATGCGCGCGACTCGTTGCTGGCGCGCGCGCTGGGGAGCGACTTCAAGGGCCGCATCTCGGTGGTCATCTACGCCGCGGCGATCGCCGTCGCGTTCAAGCTGCCGTGGTTGTCGGGGTTGCTCTACGGCGTCGTCTCGGTGATCTGGCTGGTGCCCGACCGGCGCTTCGAAAAGGTGTTGGCCGGCGGCCCACGCCGCTAGCGCTCGATGGTGTAGAAGAGGTCGGCGCTGCGGGCCGTTCCGGCCTCGGTCCTGATCGTCCAGTGATCGCCGATCGTGTAGCGCATCTTGATGGTGTTGATGGCCTCGGCCAGGCTGATGCCGTAGCTGACATACAGCCGCGGCGACAGGTAGCGGCCCAGCACCAGTGACGTATCGTTGTTCAGGCCGGACTCGACGCTGACGTCATCGAGCCCGACCTTGCCGCCGAACTGCTGGAACAGCAGTGCGCTGCCCTGCAGCAGCATGTTGTTGCGCGCTTCGTTGCTGCGCTGCGCCGGGTCGGCATTGCTCTGCACGCTTTCGAGCGATCCGCCGGCGAGCAGCAGCGACACGATCTGCGACTGCGACACCGGTGGATCGGAAAAGAAGGTCATGCGCGGCGCACGCAGCGTGCCGCGCACGTTGACGCCGGCGGTGATGTCCGGGAATTTCTTGATTGCGCGCAGGTCGATGACCGGATCGTTCAGCGGCCCGTTCTTGAACTGCAGCTTGCCGCGCTCGATGTCGAGCTTGCGACCATAGGCCGTGTACTTGCCTTCCTCGACCTGCAGCTCGCCGGTGCCGCGGTTGAAGCCGGAATCATCGGCGACGGTGCGCAGGCTCCCGCTGAGACGCCCCACCAGGCCGAGCGTGTCGATGGTCACGCGCTCGCCGAGTACCAGCGTCAGGTCGCTGAACACGTGGAAGGTCTTGCCGGGCGGCGCCTGGTTGACGGACACGATCACCTCGTCGCTCGACGCGCGTACCGCGTTGGTGAGCTGGTCGGGCCGTTGCAGGCGCGCGTACGGCAGCGCCACCGTGCCGGTGATGTCGATGCGCCGGCCGTTGAAGGTCATGCGCACGTCGGGCGAGGCCTGCACGCGCGCTTCCGGCACGTTGACGACGCGCAGGTTCTCGCCGCTCAGGTGCAGCTGGCCATAGGGCAGCAGCCTGCGCCAGGCAAGCTCGCCGTCGAACTGTGCGTGGCCATCGGCGCCGGCGCGCGTGCTGCCATTGAGCTGCAGCTGCGTGTCCTTGAGGCGCGCCTCGAAATTGAGGTCGCGCAGCGCCAGGTTGATCTGGTACGCATCGACCTCCGCGTTGGTCAGTTTCAGGTCGCCGTTGAAGACCAACGCGGCCAGCGTACCGCCCAGCGCGAGGTTGGCATCGAGCTGGCCGCTGACGCGATCGACCTGCGCGACGTAGGAGTCGATGAAGCCGAGCGAGTGCGTCTCCAGCCGCAGTTCGCCGCTGAGCGGCCAGTCGCGCAAGGCTCCGCCATTGTTGCCGGCCTGCAGGTGCCCGGCGATGTTGCCGCCCGCGCCGGCATCGAGCCCGACGCTGGCGGCGAGCCCGCCCGCGTCGAGCTTCGCCTGTACGCTGCCGGTGCCGAGGCTGAAGGATTCGACCTTGCCGCTGCTCAGGTGATGGCGCACGGCCGCATCGCTGAGCGTACCGTTCGCCGAACCGATCCACGGCGTATCGCCGCTGCCTTCCGCCTGCGCGTCGAGCGAGATGCGGCCGTCGAACTCGGTCTCGCTGCCGAGCCCCGCGGTCAGCGTGCGCAGCGGCACGTTGGCCGCGTGCAGGCTGAGCTGTTCGTGTCCGTCCTGCCGCGACAGCGCGGCGCACAACCTGGCCTGCGCATCCTGCAGGCAGAAATTGTCGAGCCGCAGCGGATCGCCGGACGGCGCCAGCACCAGCGATGCCGGTGCCGCCAGCGCCAGGCGCAGGGCACTGCCGTCGCCGGCCGTGAACGCGTCGATGCCGGCGCGCCACACGCCGTCGGTGTATTGCGCCTCGCCACTGGCCTGCACGCGATACGGTGGTGCGCGCAGGTCCAGCTCGTAGCGGTGTGCTGCGGTGGTGCCGGCGGTGGTGAAACCCAGGTGCGCGATCTGGTGTTCGCCAACGCTGAACTGGTCGAGCTGCACGCTGATGTTCGCGTGGCCGCTGCCCTGCGGCTCGAAATCGACGTCGGCGTTCAGCGCCCGCAGCCGCGCGCCCTGGTACTCGAGCGCCGAGCCGCTGACGCGCGCCAGCAGCAGCGGATTGCGCGCGTCGCCGCGGAAATGACCGGCCGCCCGCAGCTGTCCGCGCGCGCCGTCGTGCAGCAGCGCAAGGTCGCTGGCATCGACGGAAAATCGCAGGTCGGGATGCGCGCCGATGCGTCCATCCGCCTCGAGGTGCGTGGCGCCGAGCTGCAGCTGCACCTGCTGCAGCAGCCAGTCATCGCCGGCAAGTGCAATGCCGGCATGACCGCTGGCGCGCTGGCCGCGCACATTGCCGCCGAGGTTCGTGAATTTCGCCTGCAGCGCGCTGCCGGCGCCGAATCCCTGGCCAACCGCCGTGACATTGAAGTCAAGACGCCCGTTGATGGCGGGCCGCAACGTTTCGATGTCCAGGCCGCGCATCGCGCCGCTGAGCGACCAGCTCTCCTGCGGTGCCCACTGCACGCCGGCGCGCAGTTGCGCGTGGCCACCGAACGCCTCGAGCGCCACGTCCGGGATGTCGAGGCCGCTGTGTTCGATGTGGCCGCTGGCGCTGAAGTGCATGGCCGGGAGCGACAGCAGCTGCAGCGCGCCGTCGGTCTCCAGCGCATAGGGTTTCAGGCCGCTGAGCGTGAACGTGCCCGCGGCGCTGTGCACGCCGGCGTCGGCGCTGGCCAGCGGCCAGCGCAGCTGCCGCCAGTCGCCGTGCAGCTCGAGCCGCGGTCCGCCGGTCTCGATGCCGACGCTGCCGCTGGCGTTCAGTTGAGTGCCCGAGGCGTGGTGCACGACCGCGAAGCGTGCAATCTCGAGCACGTGCGCTGCATAGCGGCCGAAGAAATCGACCGCCAGCGGACCGGATTTCAATCCCGGCGGTTCGAGCATGCCCTGCGCGCCGAAGCCGTTGCGATCGCCGCTGAGGTGCAGCGCTCCGTGCACGACGCCGAGCGCGTTGCCCAGGCCCCAGGCGCGCAGGTCGAAGTCGCGCACCTGTGCATCGCCCAGCCAGTGCCAGTCGCCGGACAGCGTGCGCGCCTCGCCGCGGAAATCCGCATTGAACGGCGCCAGCAGCGCGAGGCCGATCGGCAGCCGATCGAGGTCGCCGTCGAATTGCGCGTTGGCCAGCCACGGCGGCTGCCCCGTGGCCGCCATGCTCAGGCGCGCCTGTCCCTGCAGGCGGATCGGCGCCGCGGCATGCACCGTGCCGATGCTGCGCACCTCGAAGCCGGCGTACATCATGGAGCTGTCGAAGACGCGGATTTCCTTGGTGGCCACCTGCGCGACGGCGTGCAGCCGGTCGGCCTCCAGGCTGACACCGCTGGGCGAGATCACCTGCGCGTGCCCGACGCGCAGGTCCTCGGCCTGGATGTCGAGCAGCCCGACGAGGAAGTGCGGTTGCCAGGGTGTCGTGCTCGGCTGCGGATGCGGCAGCACGTGGACCTGCACGCTGCCGACCTGCAGGTGCGCGACGCGGATCGTCTGCCACAGCAGCGGCAGCAGCGCGACGCGCCCGTCGATGTTCGTCGCGATCACCTGTACGCGCTGGTGGTCGACCTCAACCCGGTCGATGTGCACGCCATCGTGCAGCGTGCCGTGCGCGCCGCTGATCTGCAGCGTGACGTGCCCGAGCCGCCGGTTCGACAGCGACACGAGCCGCTGCAATCCGCCCGGCGTCCAGCCGACGTAGTAGATCGCGCCGCCGGCCAGCAGCGCCAGCGCCAGCAGCAGGATCCACGAGGTGTGCAGCAACGGGCGGATCATAGGCGTGGCGAGATGTTCAGGTGCAGGCGCGGTCCGGGCAACACATCGAAGCCCGGCGCGTGCAGCGCCTTGGCGACGTCGATGCCGACCGTGACGACCGGCAGCCGCCAGCGGAATCCCACGCCCACGGAGATCGCCAGCTTGTCATCGAGGCGGTCGAGCGCGTTGCCGAAATCGGAGAACGCCGCCACGCCCAGGTTGCGTGGCAGGTCGCGTTCGAATTCGACCGTGCCGGTGAGCAGGTGGCGACCGCCGATGCGCTGCGACACGAAGCGGTTGAAAGGCTGGCCGAGGTTGGGCCCGGAGTCGATCGTGCCCGTCTGCTGCACCGTGCGCAGCGGCGAGAGGTCATCGTAGCCGAAGCCGCGTACGCTGCGATCGCCGCCGGCGAAGAATCGGTAGGCGGCCGGCAGTTCGTCGAAATTGTGGACCGCGCTGATGCCGATTTCACCGCGCAGCAGCAGGTGCCAGACGCTGCCGAGGTTGAACACCTGTTCCGAGTGTATGTCGAGGCGCAGGAAGTTCGCTTTCGCGCCGAGCGCATTGACCGACCCATCGAGCTGGGCGTACAGCGAGCGCGAGAACAGCTCTTCGCCCAGGTAGCCTTCGGGGATGGCCGCAATGACGATGCTCGGCACCACCAGGTTGTCGACCTTGCGATTGTCGATCGCATCGCTGGTGACATCGTGCGCAAACTTGGCCGAGAACACGCGCTGCCAGCGGCCGGTGCTCAGGCTGATGCTGGGCGTGAGCGACACCTCGCGGGTGTCGATCGTGGCGCTGCTGGTCGTGAAGCCCGTGTCCGGCGCGACCGGCGCCGGCAAGACCGTCTGGGTGTAGACATTGCTGCTGATGTGCTGCGTCTGGTCGACGAACTGGAGCGACATCTTCTCGAGTACCGGGTCGCCGAATGGCACGTCGTAGCGGGCGTTGATGTTCTGCGTGGTCTGCGACAGCTGCAGCGAGACCCGCATGCGGTGACCACGGTCATTGACGCGCGGATCGAGCCAGCTGATCGTGCCGCGCGCGCCGGTGTCGGTGCCGTAGCCGGCGCCGAACGAGTAGCTGTTGCGGGCCGCCTTGGCGGTGATGCGGATGGGCACGATGTGCCTGACCGGGTCGCGCTGGTCGGGCAGCAGGTCGACGCTGGCGAAGAACTGGCTGTCGTCGAGCGCGAACTGCGTGCGCAGCAGCTTGCCGGCATCGTACGGTTCACCCTCGCGATAGCGCAGGTAACGGCGCAGCTGCGACTCGCGGATCGCATCCTGCTCGATCGTCGTGGGGCCGAACCGGTAGCGATCGCCGGTCTCCAGCTCGAGCACGATGCTGGCGCGGTGCGCGGCCGGATCGACCTGCAGTTCATTGCGCAGCAGCCGCGCATCGAGGTAGCCGAAGGTCGCCGCAGCCGACTGCAGGTCGGTCTTCACTTTTTCGTACGCCGCATGCTCGAGCCGCGCGCCCTTGACCAGCGCGCCGCCGGTCGCGGCCCGTTCGAACACCGGGTCGTTGGCGCCGGCGCCGTGGATGCTGATGCTGACGCTGTCGAGCAGCACCGGCTCCCCCGGCTTGATATCGATCTGCACGCGCCAGTTGCGCTGCTCGTCCTCGGGCGTCAGCGTCGCGTCGATCACCGGCTCGTAGTAACCGAACGGACGCAGCGCGTCGCGCACCTCGCCATCGACGCGCCGGAACAACCGCGCCACGGCATCGGGTTCGATGCGATCGCGATCCTTGTAGCGCTCGAGGCTGAGCAGTGCGAGCACGTTATGGCGCAGGGTGCTGTCGACTCCGTTGACCTCGACGCGGATCTCGGCGGCCGCGGGGCCCGCCGACAGCAATGCCGCCAGCGGCAGCAGCGCCGCCAGCGGCAGCCACCTGCGCGTGTGTCGGGTGCGGATCCGGCGCGCGTGCTTCACCCGGATTGGAGTGGGCGAATCCGCCATGGTTCCGGGCTTCAGGTGCACGGCGCGAGCGGCTGGCCGGTCGTGCGCCGGTACCACGCATCGATCAGGCGCCGCGCGATCGTGTAGTGCGGTGGCAGCAATGCGCCGTTGCCGGCCAGTTCCGCGGCGCTGAACCAGCGGGCATCTTCCAGTTCGCCGTCGAGCTGCAGCGGCTCGCCGCGCTCCGCCGTGGCGTGGAAGCCGAGCATCAGCGAAGCGGGGAACGGCCAGGGCTGCGAGGCGAAGTAGCGCGGCGCGCGCGCGTGCACGCCGGTTTCCTCGCGCACCTCGCGGATCACCGTGTCCTCGAGCGTTTCGCCCGGTTCGACGAAACCGGCCAGCGTCGAGTAGCGTCCGGGCGGCCACGCGGACTGCCGGCCGAGCAGCGCATGGTCGCCATCGCTCACCAGCACGATCACGGCTGGATCGAGCCGCGGAAAATACTCCGCGCCGCAGCTGCTGCTGGTGCAGCGCAGGCAGTGCCCGGCCTGGCGCGGCGCGGTCGGCGCGCCACAGGTGCCGCAGTGCCGATGGCGGCCGCGCCAGATCTGCAATGCGCGCGCGCAGATCAGCAGCGCCGCCTGCGGCTCGGGCAATTCGGTCAGCAGCGGGCGCAGTTCCTCGAACCGCGCATCATCGGGAAACTCGCGACTCCCCGGCAGGGCCTCGAGCAGCACGCAGCGCACACCCTCGAACCAGCCGAGCAACAGCAGCTGCGTCGGATCGGCGCTGCGCACCAGCGGGTGGGCGGCGTCGAGGAACGCGATCGTGGTGGCGGAGCCGCGGCGAACCAGGTGGCGCGCACCGCTGGCGACGAGGAACAGGGTGCCGGTTTCGGCCAGCGCCCGGTCGGCCCAGTCCGCTTGTTCGCGCTCCTGCGCGCGGCGCTCCAGCCAGGCGCCCGAAAAGGGATTGCCGTCGTGATCCGCCGTCATCGGGCCGCTGCCTGCATGGCCCGATATTATCAGTTGGCCGCGGAATCAAGGCTCCGGGCGCGGCCGGCGCGCGGTGCTGCAGCCGGCCAGCCGGCGCGGATCGGCCTCGGCGCACAGCGCGCAGCGCGCCGGACGCAAGGCCAGCGCATCGACCACGAGCAGCGCGCCGCAGCCGTGGCAATCGCCGAGCGCGAGCTCGTTGCCGCGCGCCAGCGCGTTCACCAGCAACACCGCATGCTCGAAGCCGATGGCTGGCGCGCTGACCACGGCCTGGTAGACCTCATAGGCCTGGCACAGTGCGGCGGCGCGCGCCACGCCGCTGAGCGGCGCGACGCCGGCAATGGGCACCGCGGCGGCGAGCGCTGCGCCGGTGGCCGGCGCGGGCAGGCCGGCAAACGGCGCCCGTCGCTCGAGCGCGCCGACCAAACAGCACAGCGCCGCCAACGCGCCCGCCTCATGGCGCAGGCGCGCGGTGCGCAGGAAGAAGGCTGCCTGCTGCGGCGACTTGCCGCGATGGCGCGCGACGCGCCGGCCGCCCTCCTGCAGGTAGGAGCGATAGAGCTTGCGGATGCGGTCATCGGTCAGCCCGGTCCACTGGCGAATGGTGTGCGTGCGCGCCTCGTGGCGGATGAAATGCATGGCCACGTCGAGGCGCTGGCGGTCGCGGCTGTAGCGGTCGTCGGATATGCGCATCGGGTCTCCCTCGCCGGTCGTCCGGCTTGTTGGTAGAATTGGGCTAAATATCCCAAATTCACGGATGGCTTCCAAGCCCCCGCGCAGCAAATATGTGACCGGAACGCCGAGGAACACATGACCGAACCGCATCACATCGCCACGACAGCCGGCCATAGCTGGGACCACTCGATCCTCGAGCCGCTGGCCGAACTCAACCACGAAGTGCTCGAGGCGCTGGCGAGCGCGCCCGCGGGCCCGAGCTGGCGCTGGCGCGCACTCAGCGACGACGCGCGCGCGCGGCTGGCGCGTTGCCCGTTCCTGCTGGTCGACCTGGGCGCGGCGCAGCCGCAGCTGTGGTCGAATCCGCCGCGCGTCGGCGTGCACGAGGCGCAGCCGTTGTCGGCGCTGCTGGCGCAGCGCGGCCCATTGGCCACGCCGTTGCTGCGCCGCGTGCTGCTGTTCGCGTGGCACCTGGCGCGCGCCAATCGCCTCGCCGCGCGCATCACGCTCGGCATGAGCGCGCCGTGCGCGGCGCTGGTGGCGGCGTGCCGCTTCGCAGACCTCGAGGCGCTGGCCGAACGGCGGCCGGCGTGGATCCGCCCGCGCTGGCATGACCGCCCGGACATCTGGCAGGCGTGGCTTGGTGCCGCCACCGAAGAATCGCCCCGCGGGCTGGAAATCCTGAGGCTCTGGGGCCTGCAGATGCTGGCGGCCGATGTCCTCGGGCGCCGCGGCTGAGCGCGCGTCGATCCAGCCTCCCGCCAGCGCCCCGCCGCCACGGCATCCCCCGGCCGACGGTGGAAACTTGCCAGCGCAGGCTCTACTATTGAGGCGGTGCTGCGCGGTCCGAAAACTAGATTTCAAAGGGGCTCCATCATGTGGCGCACAGGCTTGAAGACGGGATTCACCATGGCGGTTGCGGCCGGGCTCACGAGCCTCGGCGCCTTCGGCAGCGTCGCACAGGCGTATGAGAAGGACACCAAGCCGCCGGAGATACCGACCTGCGATCACAAGATCGGCACGCTCGCGGTCACCGAACCCGAGAACAAGTGGTGGCTGGGCCTGAACCTCGAATCGCCCGAGGCGCTGATCAAGGTGTTCGTGTCGCAGTCGCACTGCTTCACGCTGGTCGATCGCGGCAAGGGCCTGCAGGCCGCGCAGGCCGAGCGCGCGCTGGCCGGCGAGGGCGAGATGCGCGGTGGCTCGAACATCGGCAAGGGCCAGATGAAGGCGGCCGACTACGTGCTGGTGCCCGATATCGTCAACCAGAACGGCAATTCCGGCGGCCGCCACCTCGGCGGCATCCTCGGCGGCCTGGTGCCGGGCCTCGGCGGCGTGCTGCTCGGCGGCATCAGCCTGAAGAGCAAGACTGCCGACGTGGTGCTGACGCTGACCGACGTGCGCTCGACCGAACAGGTCTCGCTGCAGCAGGGCCACGCGAAGAAGACCGACCTCGGCTGGAACGCCGGCGGCGGCGTCGGATTCTTCGGCGGCTTCGCCGCGGCCGGCGCGGGCGGCTATGCCAATACCGAGATCGGCCAGGTCGTGACGATGGCCTACCTCGATGCGTTCGCGAAGCTGGTCACCGACGTCAAGGCGATTCAACCCAACGCCAAGGCCGACAACGTTTCGCAATCCGTGACGATGTCGAAGCCCGGCAAGCTCTACGCCGAGCCCAACCTCAAGGCCGCCGTCGTGCGCGATCTCGATCCGGGCATGACGATGTACCCGACCGGTGACAAGCAGGGCATCTGGTGGAAGGTCACCGACGAACTCGGCAACGAGGGCTGGGTGCCATCGAGCCTGTTCCAGCTCGCGAAGTAGCTTGCTGGCGCTCTCGATACGCGGGCTGACCAAGACCTACCGCAACGGCGTACAAGCCCTGCGCGGCGTCGACCTCGACGTCGAGCAGGGTGATTTCTTCGCACTGCTCGGTCCGAACGGCGCCGGCAAGACCACGCTGATCGGCATCATCACCTCGCTGGTCAACAAGACGTCGGGCACGGCGAGCGTGTTCGGCTACGACCTCGACGCGCAGCTCGAACGCGCGAAATCCTGCATCGGCGTCGTGCCGCAGGAGCTGAACTTCAACCAGTTCGAGACGCCGCTCACCATCGTCATCAACCAGGCCGGTTTCTACGGCATCCCGCGGCCAGTGGCGCGCGAGCGCGCGGAGAAATATCTGAAGCAGCTGCAGCTGTGGGACAAGCGCAACGGCATGGCGCGCGGGCTCTCCGGCGGCATGAAGCGCCGGCTGATGATCGCGCGCGCGCTGATGCACGAGCCGCGCTTGCTGGTGCTCGACGAGCCCACCGCGGGCGTCGACATCGAGATCCGCCGCTCGATGTGGGACTTCCTCAACGAGATCAACGCGAGCGGCACGACCATCATCCTGACGACGCACTACCTCGAGGAAGCCGAGAACCTGTGCCGCAACATCGCGATCATCGACAACGGCCAGATCGTCGAGCGCGACCGGATGAGCAACCTGCTGCGCGGGCTGCATACCGAGACCTTCGTGCTGAACCTGCGCGATCCGATCGCGGCGGCGCCGCAGATCGCCGGCTTCGCGATCACGCGCATCGACGACCACACGCTGGAAGCGGAGGTTTCGAAGGACCAGGGCCTGAACGGCCTGTTCGCGCAGCTCGCGGCGCAGCGGCTCGAAGTGCTGTCGATGCGCAACAAGGTCAATCGCCTGGAAGAGGTGTTCATGCGGCTGGTCGAGCACAAGAGCGCCCATGGCTGAAGCCAGCGCCAGCACACCCGTCATCGGCGGCGGCGCCGGCGCGCCCGGCACCGCCACGCCGTCGCTGAACTCGACCCGCTGGATCGGCTTCGCGACCATCGTGATCCGCGAGTACAGCCGCATCGTGCGCATCTGGGGACAAACGCTGGTGCCTTCGGCGGTGACCGCGATCCTGTATTTCGTGATCTTCGGCAGCCTGATCGGCCGGCGGGTCGGACAGATGGGCGGCTTCGATTACATGCAGTACATCGCGCCCGGGCTGATCATGATGTCGGTGATCACCAATTCCTACGGCAATTCGGTGTCCTCGTTCTTTGGCGCCAAGTTCGGCAAGCACGTCGAGGAACTGCTGGTCTCGCCGCTGCCGAACTGGATCATCGTCGCCGGCTACGCCACCGGCGGACTGGTGCGCGGCATGATGGTCGGCGGCGTGGTCACCGTGGTCTCGCTGATCTTCGCGCGGCTGCCGGTGCAGCATCTCGGGCTGATCGTGGCCGCCGTGCTTCTGACCTCGCTGATCTTCTCGCTCGGCGGCTTCATCAACGCGGTGTTCGCGAAGAATTTCGACCAGGTCAACTGGATCCCGGCCTTCGTGCTCACGCCGCTCACCTATTTCGGCGGCGTGTTCTATTCGGTCGCGATGCTGCCGCCGTGGGCGCGCGCGCTCTCGCACGTCAATCCGATCCTGCACATGGTCAACGCGTTCCGCTACGGGTTCCTCGGCGTCAGCGACGTCAGCATCGCCGGCGCATTCGGCATCATGGTCGCGCTGGTGGTCGCGCTGTTCGTCGCGGCGCTCCAGCTGATGAACCGCGGCGTCGGCATTCGCGATTAGTCGGTTCTCGTGCGCCCGCGCCCGGCCGGCTCCGCACGCTCCGGCAACCAGAGATCCAATCGCCCGGCGCCGAACTGCAGCGCCTTCCAGCGCGGCTCCACGACCTTGTAATCGCCGCCGCGGAGCAGCTGCAGCAGCTCGGCGCCCGTGCGGCGGTGCGGTGGCTGCGCGCGATGACGCCAGTCGGTCTGGCCAAGCTTGTTCCAGCCGTGTTCCCCGCGTTGGAACACCGCCGCCTCGTCCGGCAGGAACGCCAGCGCCTCGGGCTGGCCGTCGCCGTCCAGGTCGACGAACAGCACCGGGCAGGGAATCGTGTCGGTGCAGATGTCGGCGGTGGTTGCATCGCCCGCGTTGTTGTCGATGTGCATGCTGGCCGGCGACGCGGCACGCTGGCCGGCGCGATGGCGCACCGGAGCGTTGGGCAGCAGCGCGATGATGCGCGCGCTCAGGTCCGCATCGATCGTGGTGTTGGCCGGAAAGCCCGCCAGCGTCGTCCGTACGCTCGGCACGGTGGTGTACCTGAACTGGTATCGATCCCGCCCGTTGTCGACAGCGAGCGCGAGCCGCGCGCCGGTGCGGATTCCCGCAGCCGTGTGCGCGTCGCCGGCGAGGCGATGCAGCTCGTCGTAGCCGTATCCGCCGAGGTCGAAGCGCAGGCGCATGAAGTCCTCGGGACCGGCGCTGCCGTCCGACTGCGCCAGCCGCAGAGCCTGGCTGCGCGCCACCAGCCGATCCGGGCAGGTGAGTGGCAGGAGCGATCCGCACAGCAGCGCGATGAGCGCGAGCGCGACGCCGATGTTGGTGCGGCCCACGGCGTTCATCCAGCGTCCGGCGCGCACTCCGGCGATCGCATATCCCAGCGAGTACGCCAGCGTCACGATCGCGACCAGCGCGGCCCAGTAGCGCGCTTCGGTCAGGCCGTAGGCGTCGATGCGGATCCACAGGTCATAGGCGGCCATGCCGGACAGCAGTAGCAGCAGGGGCGCCGACCAGGCGAGCAGGCGGCCGAGCAGCGGCGGATAGGGCGAGTCGATGCTGCCGTCCTGGTAGGCGGCGTTGTAGAGATAGACGGTGACGATCGCGAGCCACAACAGCCAGACCGCGCGGATGACATGCTGCTGCTCGGCCCACAACGCCGGCGCGCGCAGCGCCAGCGCCAGCGAGAACGCGACCAGCACCAGCGTCGCGATCGGCAGCAGCCACTTGAGCAGCGCCAGCACCTGCTGGCGCAGCGCGGCCAGCAGCCGCTCGGCCGAGCCGACCAGCAGGAAGCCGATGCCGAACGCGGGGCAGGCGAGCAGCGGCGGAAATCCGGCGACGTCGTCGAGCAGCACGCGGATGAACGGCAGGCCGATCATGTCGAACAGCTGCGCGCACAGCCACAGCAACAGCATGAACACGATGGTGAATACCGCCGCCAGCGCGAGGCGCAAGGCGTTCTGCCAGGCATCGAGGAACAGCGACGGGTACGACGGGCGCCAACGGCCGGTACGCAGGTAGCCCTGCAGGAACGGCACCGCGTGGAACAGCAGCAGCACCTGGATGAGCACGTATGGCGGCGACGCCGGATCGGTGGACCACGCCGTACCGCCGGGCGCCGCGGCATGCGCGGCGTGCTGCCTGTTGGCGGCCAGCAGCAGCGCGGCGATCGAGGCGACGATGAACCAGGCGCGGCGCCGCCCGGCCCACGGCGCGAGCCCGTAGAGCAACGGTGCGATGAGGACGCCGAATGGCAGCAGCGTGCCGCGCCACACCATATCGTTGCCCGGCCAGCCGGCCGCGTCGCCGCTGCTGATGACCCACCACAGCAGCAGGCCCTGCAGCATGGCGACGATCAGCACGGGCGTGAGGAAACGCGGGTTTTCTTCAGCTGGATACAAAGTGCCCACGCGTTGGCGGAAAACCTGAATTATGCAGCGTAACAGGTTCACGGTATTGAGCAGAAAAATGCGCTGTCACGCAATCGTCATCGAACTGCAACCTGCCGGTAGCATCGCACGCCCAGCATTCCAGCCCATGAATCGAGCCCAGCTCGTCCTCGCCCGGTTCGACGACGCCGAATACCGCCTGTGCCGCGGGCTGAATCGCGCCGCGCAGCGGGCGTGGGTGCGTGCGACGCTGCAGATCGCCAGCCGCTTGGGCGATGGCGTGCTCTGGTACGTGTTGCTCGCCGCGTTGCCGTTGCTGTTCGGCGCCGCGGCGATCCGGCCCGCGCTGATCATGATGGCCACCGGCCTTGCCGGGCTGCTGATCTACCGGCGGCTGAAGTCGGTGTTGGTGCGCGAACGGCCTTTCATCCGCTATCCCGGCATCACGCTCGCGATGGCGCCGCTCGATCGCTACAGCTTTCCTTCCGGGCATACGCTGCACGCCGTGTGCTTCACCTGCCAGGCGGTGGCGCATTTTCCGGTGCTCGGCTGGGCGCTGGTGCCGGCCGCAGCGCTGATCGCATTGTCGCGCGTCGTGCTGGGGCTCCACTATCCGACCGACGTGCTGGCCGGCGGCGCGATCGGCGCGCTGCTGGCGCTGTGCGGGCTGGCGCTCGCATGAGGGCTTAGCAGGTGCGCGTGCTGTTCGTCTCCGACGTCTATTTCCCCCGCGTCAACGGCGTCTCCACTTCGATCGCCACGTTTCGCGCCGACCTCGCCACCGCTGGCGTGGAGACCGTGCTGGTGGCGCCGCAATACGCCGGTGCCGCCGCAAGCGTCGACGACGAGCGCGTGATCCGCGTGCCTTCAAGCCCGGTGCCGCGCGATCCGGAGGATCGGCGCATGCGCTGGGGCGAACTGCGCCGCACGCTGCAGGAGCTGCGCGCGCGCGATTTCGACCTGGTGCACGTGCACACGCCGTTCCTCGCGCACTACGCCGGCGTGCGCTTCGCGCGCGCGGCGCGGCTGCCGGTGGTCGAGACCTATCACACCTTCTTCGAGGAATACCTGCACCACTACGTGCCCTTGCTGCCGCGCGCGCTCGGGCGGCGGCTGGCGCGCGCGGTGACGCGCTCGCAGTGTTCGCAGGTGGACGCGGTCATCGCGCCCTCGCAGCCGATGCTCGACATGCTGCGCTCCAGCGGCATCGAGCGGCCGATCCAGGTCATCCCCACCGGCATGCCGGCCGACCGCTACGTGCGCGGCGACGGCGCGCGCTTCCGCCGCGAACACAATCTGCCGCCTGACCGGCCTCTGCTGCTGTACGTCGGACGCGTGGCGCATGAGAAGAACATCGGGTTCCTGGTCGAGAGTTTCTTGGCCGTGCGGCGCAGCCGCCCGGATGCGCTGCTGGTGATCGCCGGCGAAGGTCCGGCGCGCGCATCGCTCGCCGCGCAGGTCGCGCGGTTCGGCCTGACGCGCGAAGTCGTGTTCGTCGGCTATCTCGATCGCGAGCGCTCGCTGGCCGACTGCTACGCCGCGGCGAACGTGTTCGTGTTCGCATCGCGTACCGAGACGCAGGGACTCGTGCTGCTGGAAGCCATGGCGCAGGCCTGCCCGATCGTGTCGACCGCGCACCTGGGCACGGCCTCGATCCTGCAGCCCGGCTGCGGCGCGCGCGTCGCGCCGGATGAGCCGGCGGCGTTTGCGCAAGCGGTGCTCGGCCTGCTCGATGATCCGGAGCGCGCGGCGCGCTGTGGCGCGCAGGGCCAGGAGTATGCGCGCGGCTGGGCCTCGACGTTGATGGCGAGGCGCATGCACGAGTTCTACGCGGACGTGTGCGCCCGCGCTAAGATTGCCTCGCGGCCCGCCAGCGCGGCCGGGCCGAGGGAATCGAATAATGAGCGCCAAGCGTTGCTTGATAGTCGATGATTCGCGATCCGCACGCATATTCCTGACCCGCATCCTGCAGCGCTACGACCTGCAGGTCGACGGCGCCGCTTCGGCCGAAGAAGCGCTGCAGTACCTCCGCGCCGAACACCCGGACGTGATCTTCATGGATCACCTGATGCCGGGCATGGATGGCTTCCAGGCGCTGAGCGCGATCAAGAGCGACCCGCGCACCGCGGCGATTCCCGTCATGATGTACACCTCGCAGGAAGGCGAGCTGTACGTCGACCAGGCGCGCGCGCTCGGCGCCGTCGGCGTGCTGCCGAAGCAGACCTTGCCGGACGATGTCAACCGCGCGCTGCAGCAGTTGCGGTTGCTCGGCGAGGTGCAGCCGCCGCAGCTGGTGCGCGCTGCGCTGACGCCGGCGGCAGGCGCGGGCGCGCCGCCCACGCCGGCAGGCGTCACCGCCACGCCGACCAGCGTCGCACCGGCGGGTGCCGCGCCGTCGGGCGCAACGCCGGCGGCCGATGCGCCACCGAACCTGTTGTCGCCGGAATTGCGTGCGCAGCTGGATGCGTTGCTGCGCGATCATGGCGTCGAGTTGCGCCGCTTCGTGGCGGCATCGCTCGCGCAGCACACCGTGCAGATCATCAGCGAAGTGCGCGCGTTGATCGATGGCACGGCGCCCGACGCCGTTGCAGCGCCGGCCGCTGCGCCGGCGACCGAGGCGTCGCCCACTGCCGCGCCGGCCACGGCAATGCCGGTCGCGCCGGAAGTCGCGCAGCCGGTGGCGCCGCGGGGCCGACCGCGCGGCGGCGCTGCTGCCTTGTGGCTCGGCGCGGTGGCCGCGCTGGTGGCCATGGCCGCGGGCCTGTTCTGGTTCCAGGCCGAGCGACAACGCGCGCAAGCTGCGGCCCGCCCGCCGACCACTCGGGCGCCGGTGCCGGTTGCACCGGCCGCTGCCGTCGCCGCGGCGCCGGCGGTGCCGGCCGCATCGACTTCAGCCGACGCTGCCACTCCGTCGGTTACTGCGCCCGCACCGATCGAGCTGGTCGAGTCCGTGCCGTTTGGCGAGCCGCCGCTCGCCGGCGCACGCATTGCCTCGCTCCGCAAGCTGTTCGAGCAGCTGGCCGCGGCCGGATTCCACGGCGCGGTCGAGATCAGCAGTTATCCGGGGCGTTTCTGCATGCAGCAAAGCGGCGCGGCTCCGCAACTGCCTGCCGCCGATGTCGCGTATTCCAAATGCGCCACGGTCGGCAATCCGGTCAACTACGCGGATGCGCACACGCTGCAGTCAGCGGAGTTCGCCACGCTGCTGGCGGCACAGGCTGGTCGCGGGCGTGGCACGCTCGACGTGCAACTGGTCGTCGGCTCGGCCGCGGACGTGGCGACGCCGTATCCGGCGATCACCGCGCCGCTGACGGCCGGGGAATGGAATCGCGCCGCGGCGGCCAACAATCGCATCGAAGTGCACACGCGGCCGCTGCCTTGACGCAGGCACCCGCCGCCCAGGTCGCGCAGCAACGGGCCACGGACTTCGATCCGCCGTTCTGGCTGCGCGGTGCGCACCTGCAATCCGTGCTGCCGAGCCTGCCGCCGCGCCGCAACTGGACCCACTGGCAGGCGCGCACGTTGCGCGCAGCGGCGCAACCCTGGCTGCTCGACTGCGGCAACGGCGTGCGCCTGCAGGCCTGGCGCACCGACCACCACGAATCGCGCGACCGCACCGCCGTGTTGCTGCACGGCTGGGAAGGCAATGCCGATTCCTGCTACGTGCTGTCGCTGGCCGCGCTGCTGCAAGCGCAGGGCTTTTCACTGGTGCGGTTGAACCTGCGCGATCACGGGCGCACGCAGCCGCTCAACCGCGGGCTGTTTCATTCCTGCCGCCTCGATGATGTCACCGGCGCACTGCGCGCGATCGCGGCGCGTTGCGGGGCGGAGCCGTTGTACCTGGCCGGGTTCTCGCTCGGCGGCAATTTCCTGCTGCGCGCCTGTGCCGAGCCGGCGCTGCCGCGCAGCGTGGCGGGCGTGGTGGCGATCTCGCCGGTGCTCGACCCGGAACACACGCTGCGCGCGCTCGAGCAGGGTTGGCCCGTGTACCACAGCTACTTCGTGCAGCGCTGGTCGCGCTCGCTGCGCTACAAGCAGCAATGCTGGCCGCAGGTCTACGATTTCGCCGAACTGCTGCGCACGCGGAGCCTGCGCATCATGACCGACGTGCTGGTGCGCGAGCGCACCGCCTTCGCCGACAGCGCCGCCTACCTCGACGGCTACGCGATCACCGGCGCGCGGTTGCTGACATTGTCGGTGCCGGCGCGCATCCTGGCCGCGGATGACGATCCGATCATCCCGGCCGCCGATCTCGACCGGCTTGCGCCGACGCCGCTGCTGCGCATCACGCGCACCGCACGCGGCGGACACTGCGGTTTCCTGCCGGGCCCGTTGGCACGCAGCTATGCGGACCAGTTCACGCTGCGCCAGTTCGATTCGTTCTGAGCGCGGCATCGACGCTGTCGAGGAACAGCCGGTAGCGCGCCTTGAGCGCCGCATCGGACTGCGGTTGCCAGCTGCGCGTCGGTGGGTTGCCCCACTGCGCCGTCAATGCGGGCGCGGCCAACCGGGCCACGCCGCGGGCGCTGGCCTCGGTCGACGTGACCTGCACCGGCACCTCCAGCAGCGAGGCGAGCCGCTGGCACAGCCAGTGCGAACGGCTCATGCCGCCGGCCAGCAGCACGCGGCGCGGTGAGCCGGACTGCTGCACCAGCAACGCCGCGTTGGCGGCGATCATGAACGCGATGCTCTCGACCACCGCGGCAAATCGCGGCAACCGCTCGCGCGGTTCGTTGCCCCCGATGAACCGCGATTCGAGCGTCGGTTGCCACCACGGCGATCCCAATCCGCCGACGCCGTTGACGAACACGGGCAGCGGATGGCGCGCGTCCAGTGATTCGAGCGCCGCCCACAGCGGTTGCTCTTCGCACTGCTCCTGTGCGCAGAACCCGCTGACCGCGGCGCCGGCGCCATTGACCGTGCCTTCGAGTGAATAGAGCGCGCCGTCGCCGTCGCGGTACAGCACGCTGCCAAGGAGCGGTGCCGGCGTGGCGGGGCGCACCAGCAGTGGACGCTGGATGAATGCGCCGGTGCCGAGATTGACATACACCGTCGTCGGGTCCGCCGGCCCTTCGGCATAGGGCACCGCCGACTGATCGCCGGTGACCGCGCCCAGCGGCACTTCCATGTCGCGCAGCCGCAGCGTGCCCCAGTCGCCACGCGTGTGGGCGTGCGCGGGCAACCAGGCGCGCTCGATCGCAAACAACCCGAGCAATTCATCCGACCAGTCGAGTTGCCGCGAATCGAACAGCAACGTGCGTCCGGCGTTCGCGGCATCGACGCGCGCTGCGCGCGCATCGCGGGCCGCGCCTGCTTCGCCCCCGGCGGACGCATTGAGATGCATCGCCAGGTAAGTTGCCAACGGCGCGGCCAGCAACTCGCCCGCGGCGGCCGCGCGCGCCACTTCGGGAAGGTGGTCGAGGCACCAGCGCAGCTTGCTGGCGCCGTAGTGCGCGGACAGCGGGAGTCCGGTGAGTTCGCGGATGCGCGCCGCCTGCGGCGCCAATTTCTGCAGCCAGCCGGCATTGCGGTGATCCTGCCACGATAGCGCAGGCGTCAGCGCGTGACCGTCGGCGCGCGCGCAGCAGACGATCGTCGAGCGCTGTACGGCCAGTCCGGCCGCGCACAGCCGCAGTCCGGGTGTCGCCGCGCGTGCCCGCATGATCGCGGCGTGCGCGGCCGAGCGGAGCGACTGCACCAGTTCGTCGGCGTCCTGCTCGACCTCGGCGGTGCCGCGGCGCACGGTCGCCACCGCCACCGACTCGGCGGCGAGCAGTGTTCCCGATTCGTCGAACAGGCAGGCGCGGCTGGCGTGGCTGCCCTGGTCCAGGGCCAGCACGCAGCGGCTCATGCCGGATGGAGCTCGAGTTGGTCGGTGCGCGCGCGCGCGCTGCGCGTCGGCAACGACGGCGCGATCTGCGCCAGCGCGCGCGCCGACACCGCGCGCCACGTCGTGAGCTTGCCGCCATAGATCGACAGCAACCGCGGCCGCGTGTCGCGATCGGGGACCAGCATCGTTTCGCGCGAGCGATGGAAGGCGTGGCCGCCGCCGGCGGGCAACACGCGCAGGCCCGCGAATTCGCCGCGCAGCGTGCACGCATCGGCGGCGCGAAAGCGCGGAAAGTAGTGACGCAGCACGCCGAGCAGGTAATGCACCTCGTGCGGCCCTGGTGCCACGGCGGCCGGGTCGCCGTGGAAGCGCACTTCGGTCGTGCCCACCATCAGCTGGCCGCGGAACGGCATGACGAAGATCGCGCGGCCGTCGCGCGGGCTCTCGAGGTAGTAGACGCCGCGTTGTGGCGGTCCGTCGA
>JAFEDW010000070.1 GCA_018241455.1 Pseudomonadota bacterium
CCCTTGAAGCCCTCCTTGCTGACGGCTGGACCGGGGGAGAGCACCCACATGCTTGCGCCCTCCCAGAACACAATGCGGCCGCGTGCGGAACTCAACATGGGCGCACGCTCACCGTGCCAGATCCTGGGCGCGTTCCTGTGCGAGCTGCTTCATTTTACTGCTCGCCCGCTGCTTGTCGTTCCAGCGATCCGGCGGCACCGCAATCTGCTTCATCGAGAAACCGAGCCCACGGCAGCACTTGATGAATTGCACACGTGCGGGATCAGCCCAATGATTTCATACTGCCCGATTGTCTTGGCACTCACGCCCGTAGTCGCAGACGTCTCGCCGCTCTTGTGCAAGCCCTGCTGGCGCGCCTCCGCCAGTCCCGGTCGCCGCGTTGGCCGCCTGCGCATGATGCACTCCCTACGATCCCACCGGAACCACGCGCCCGTTGACCCTGACATGACGGGAAGCCTGATCCTCGCGCACACGGCAATCCGCCGCAAGTAGCCGGCAGATAGTCATGTACCTTGCAAGTATCTCGAATCAGGACGCCCAGGGCCAAGCCAACCCCGGCGAAGTGGCAGCTGCCACGGGCGCGACGGGCACCGCGTGCATCCGATGCAAGTGTGATATCTGCCAGTGCGTCGAATGCCAGTGCTGCGCGTGCGGCACCTGCGGCTGCAATGCCAGTGATCCAATAACCGGGGCACTTGAACAATGAGGCTGCACAGTCAGCCGCATCGTTCAAGTGGCTCGCGAGGGTAGCCGCCAACAATGGGCTCCAGAGAAAACCACTGGAGCATCCGATGTCAGATTTTGCCACGCGTATCCGACCCCACGTACGGGCGGAACTCGATATTTCGATTGCGGCCGAGCGCGAGGGCTTCGCCGAACTGGCCTTCCATCACCTCGAACGTGCCCACATCCTGGCGCAAGCCGCAGCATTACAGCACGTGCGAGTGCACTGGCGCATGTTCAGCTTTGCGTTGAGGCAGCGACTGCCTGGAGAAGCATTCGGGCAGATGTTGCGGATGCTCCTGGCAGTACCACTCGCGATCCTCGGCATCGTACCTGCGGGAAATACCGGCGGCAGCGCAGCCAATGGTTTCTTGCCGATGCCGGTGCCCGCGGACCTCCAGCGGGTCATTGATACGGCCCGCAGCGGGTCGGACAGGTCGGCGGAAATTGAATGTTAGTCGCCATTCCAGCCAATGCGCCCCCAGCATCATCACGTTCGCTGACGGTCAAATGGTTGCGACAGCATTCGCATCGCCTGCACTAACGGCATTGAAGAAAGGGCGTCTGGTGTGTCCGCCCTGAGTTGGTCCGGAGGACAACGTCAGTTCGAGCGCCAAGAACTTTCTTCGCGGGATCGCTTGACTTGAAGTTGACTTCAACTTGTACAGTATCTACAACGCAACCACGCAAGCCAGGAAGCCGCCCGCATGCTCAGCACTCACGCGTTGATCCCGGTTGTCATCATCGGCGTTGGCGCCACCGCGCTGCTGGATCTGTGGATTGCGTGCCTGAAGCGGATTGGCGTGCCCACTGGTAGCTTCGCGCTCATCGGCCGCTGGGTCGCGCACTTTGCCCGCGGCCGATTCATCCACGCGTCCATTGCCAAGGCCGAACCCGCTGCCAACGAATTGATCATCGGCTGGTGCACGCACTACGCCGTGGGCATCATCTTCGTCTCAGTACTGGTAGCGCTCCAGGGTTCGGGCTGGGTCCGACAACCCACCTTCGTTCCGGCCTTCGTGACCGGTGTGGCAACGGTGGCCCTGCCGCTGTTCGTGATGCAGCCGGCAATGGGTTTGGGATTCGCCGCGTCCAGGACACCGACTCCGCTGAAGAACAGCGCTCGCAGCGTCGCCAATCACGCGGTGTTCGGCGTCGGCATGTATTTGGCTGCCATCGCCATCAAAGGGTTCGTGCCATGACCAGGCTGGCCATCATCTACCACAGCGCCCAAGGGCACACCGAGTACATCGCCCGACATGTCCTCGAGGGCGCTCGGCGCGTCGACGGCGTCGTTGCGCACCTTATCAAGGCCGAGGACATGGGCACGCGTCCCAATGAGCTGGTCGAATTCGACGGCATAATTCTGGGCTCACCGACCTACCTTGGCGGCGTCTCCGGTCCGTTCAAGTCGTTCATGGATGCCACGGGCCGCCTGTGGAGCAAGCAAGGACTCAAGGGGAAGCTGGCCGCCGGCTTCACCGTGTCGTCACTGCCCGCCGGCGACAAGCAGTCCACGCTGCTGTCGATGTTCGTCTTCGCGATGCAGCACGGGATGCTGTGGATGGGAAACCCCATCCTGCCGGAGCAGCACAGCGGCGTGCCCTATGAAGATGCAGCCAATCGCCTGGGCTCGTGGTCCGGCCTGATGGCTCAGGCCGGTCACTCTGCGCCGGCCGATTCGTTCGCGCGAGGAGATGTAAAGAGCGCCCGCATGTTCGGTCGCAACTTCGCCAACACTCTAATTCGCGTCAACGCGGACGGCCGGAGGCCAGCGGGGGGTGCAGGCTCACCAGAGCCCCGGCAGCGGCTGCACGCAACAGGCGCTGGAACGAAGGACAAGCCGCATGACTTGGCGCAGAGCACGCCACCGCGTGCCGCAGTCCCCGGATTATCGCCCTCAGGCGCTTGACCATCTGCTCGAGATCATCGGCTTTGGCCGCGAGCATCGCCCGATCGACATTGGGTTTGCCATTCGGCGTGAACATCACGCGAATCTCGTCCAACGAGAACCCGGCCGCCTGCCCCAGTGCGATGAGTGCCAACTGGTCGAGCACCGCCGGCGAGAACTTGCGACGCGCGCCCCGCGACGCCAGCGACCTTATGAGGCCTTTGCGCTCGTAGTACCGGAGCGCCGAGGCGGCGAGTCCTGACTTCCTGGCGACTTCCGAGATGTCCATGGGGCAGGATTCCCTTGACTTTAAGTTGACTTCAACTTTTATGATGGGTGCGCGATATCGCGCAGTCAAATGGAAGCGCGTGGCCGGACGCAGACGCGCTGGAGGCATGACCATGAAGGGCACAGTCCTTGTTGCTGGCGCCACGGGCGCGGTCGGCACGCCGCTCGTCCGGCAACTGGTCGACGGAGGCTGGCGGGTATTCGGCACCACGCGGGATTCCCGGCGCGCCGACGCGCTGCGGCGGGCCGGTGCCGACGCCCTTGTCGTTGACGTGTTTGACGCACCGGCGCTGGACGCGGCGCTCGTATCCGCACGACCGGACGTCGTGGTACATCAACTCACCGACCTGCCCGGGCTCCGCACGCCGGAATCCCTCTCGGTCGCGATCCAGCGCAATGCGCGTCTGCGGCGCGAGGGCACGCGCAACCTGGTCCAGGCTACCCTGGCATCGGGCTGCCCGCGAATGGTGGCGCAAAGCATCGCGTGGGCCTACGCCCCCGGCCCGTTGCCGCACGCGGAGACCGACCCGCTGGATACATCGGCCACCGGAGACCGTTCGGTCACCGTGCGCGCGGTGCTCGAACTGGAGTCGCTCGTACTGAATACGCCGGGGCTCGACGGGCTGGTACTACGCTATGGACATCTCTATGGCCCCCGCACGTGGTCGGCAGTGCGCGAAAGCGAGATGCCACTGCACGTCGAGGATGCCGCACATGCCGCAGTCTGTGCCGTCGAGCGGGCCGGCATCACCGGGGCCTTCAACGTGAGCGAACCAGGCCCCCAGCTGTCAGTGGAGCAGGCCCGGCATTTGCTCGGGTGGGCTCCGCGCATTCGATAGGCTCAAATCGGTCTATCGCACGAAGCTGGCTCGCTTGTTCACGTCGCGAGCGCCGATACTTCGTAACCAGGCCACCTTCACTGCATCATTCATCAGCATCGCTCCGGCGGCGGCCGAAACGACAAAAGCCATCTGCGCGGCGCTCAGAGGTTGAAGATCCCCGAGACCAACGAATGCCAGGAACAACCCGACGAGCGCATCGGCGCACATTGCGACCGCCAGGGGTCGACTCGGAGTGGATCGCCAGAACGCCCGCCGCTCGCGAATGGAGACGATGGAGAACAGCGCAAAGAACAGCAGCAGCTCAAAGGCAAACATACGCAGTCGTCCGGGCGTCTCGGCGAGGCGCCAGTGTGACCACCCGAGCCAGAGCGCGGCAGCTGATTCCAGCAGCATCAGGATTCCGAGACCGACGGCCACCGCAATGAGCGGCTTGATCTTCCAGGATTCCGGATGACTTGCCCCCTGCGTACGATCGGTGGACAGGGCGATCTTGACGAAGTCGGTCATGAAGACGAGCAGGACCATCCCCAGCGCAGAGATCACGAAGCGTCCGGTCGCCAGGTACGCGGCGACGACCAGCCCCGCCTTGAGGATCGTGCGGCTTACCTTGTTGATGATCCAGGTCAGCACTCGCTGATAGATCGCACGCCCACCCGTCACGAGATCGATGATGCCCGCGAGCCCTTCGGTGGTGAGAACCACGCTTGCCGCGCCCTTTGCAACGTCAGTGGCACCGCTCACCGCTATGCCCACTTCGGCCTGACGAAGCGCCGGCGCGTCGTTAACGCCATCGCCAGTCATGCCGACGACATGGCCTGCATCCTGAAGGGTCTTGACGACGTGAAACTTGTCCTCGGGGAACACCTCCGCGAAGCCGCTGGCCTCCTCCACGGTCACGCGAGCCTGCTTGATGTCCTGATCCAGAAGTGTGCGCAGCGCCGATGCACGACCGACATCACCGATCCCGAGTTCCGTGGCAACGGCCCTCGCCACTGGCAACGCATCGCCAGTGAGCATCTTCACGCCGACACCCAAACCCTTGAGTTGCTCGATCAGCTGGCGGGAATCGCGGCGCGGCGCGTCGTACAGGAAAACGAGACCGACGAACTGCAGGACCCCACCCACGGGTCCACGCGCGACCGCGAGCGCTCGCCGTCCGTTGACTGATTCTGCGTCCGCCTGCGATTCCAGCGCGGCGATCGCCGCGGCGTCGAGCCGCGCCTCGTCCGCCACCGTGCGCAGCGCCCCTTTGATGATCCGAATGTCGGTGCCACCGCGGCGAACCACGGCTTCCGTCCGCCGGCTGGCGGGTGAAAACGGGGTGAAGGACGACTGCTGCTCTGCCGGGTCCAGCAAGCCCCGCTCCCTTGCCGCTCGCAGGAGCGATTGATCAATTGCATCCTGGTTCGCATCGTTCGACGCCATTGCGGCATCTCGAACGACATCCGCCTCCGAGAATCCGGGCCGCGGCAAGGCAGCCGCCAGCGAAAGCCGGTTCTGCGTCAGGGTTCCGGTCTTGTCCGCGCAAACAACATCCATCGAAGCCGCATCTTCCACGGCGCTCAACCGCGTAATGAGCACACCCTGTCGCGCGAGGTGCACGGAGCCCAGCGCCATGCTCACCGTGAACATGACCGGAAGCGCCACCGGCACGGCACTCATCAGCAACACCAGGGACAGCGGCAGAATATCGATGAGCGATGTGCCCCGCGTGACAGACAGGATCGCGGTGACCGCCACCAGCACGCCCACTATGGCGAAGAGCCAACGCACCACACGGTTGATCACCGTCTCGACGTGGAGCTTGGGGTGCGCCGAGGCCACCAGCTCGGTGGTTCGACCGAAGTAGGTCTTTCGTCCGGTGGCGACTACACGGGCGGTCGCCTCGCCCTGCTTGACTGTCGAGCCGGAGTACAGCCGTTCGCCCGGCTTGCGCGTGAGCTCGGCCGACTCGCCGGTGAGCGCGGATTGATCGATGCGCACCTCGCCTGCTGCCACGTCGGCGTCAGCCGGCACGAAATCGCCGGCGCGAATGCGGATCACATCTCCCTGCACGATGCCCCGCGCATCGATCATGGCCCAATGGCCATCCCGCAGGACACGCGAGGTTACCCGGAGCTTCGAGCGCAGCGCGGCCACGGCCGCGGACGCTCGGGATTCCTGGAAGAAGCTCAGCACGGCGTTCAGGACGAGCAATGACAGAGCAATCCAGAAATCGGCGCGCTTTCCAAGTGCGAGCGACAGAGCCGCAATCAGCTCAAGCATCCACGCCGATAGTCCCCAGAACTTGCTGAGGAACTTCGCGATCGGATGCGCCGCCGGCTCCGGAACGTCGTTGGCGCCGTCACGTTCGAGCCGCGCGGCCGCTGCGCCGGAAGTGAGACCGATGGCAATATCCGACGATTCGGTCTGTTGCGCGCTCATCACTTACCCGCGAGGCCTGGCGATCGGAGGTCTTTGTCTTGAGGCCATACTACTGCGCGTGGCTTGTTGCACGCCTGGTCTATCCGCAGCCGAGAAGCGGTTTCTTTATTGCTATCCGTGGAATGAGGGTAATTCCGTATATGCAGGACACGCCAGCGGCCTCAGTGTAATCAGCGGTATATAAGCGGTATCCCGCTTGCGGGCGCTACGCCTCGGTTGTGTCTTTGCCTGGCGCAGGAGATTGTCATGAAACGCTCGATCGCAATCTGTGGTCTTGGGATCCTGCTCACCAGCCTGCCGCTGGCCGGCTGCGTCACGGACGGGTACACCTATGGTGTCGGGATGAGCTGGTCCAGCTATCCGTATGATGGCTGGTATGACGGCTATTACGGCCAGATCTACGACGGCTATTGGGGTACGGACAACTACTTCTACTTCCGCCAACATGACCAGGATCGATACTATCGCCGCGGCGACAGCAATCATTTCATGCGAGGCGATGCGGCGCCCGATCCGCGCTTCCATCGGTTCGAGGGCCAGACGCGGCAGCCGCCGCCAGGAACGCGCATGCCGAAGTACCCGAGGCAGCATACCAACGGTAACCGCAACTGACGACCCTGGTGTCCGGGCCGCCGATAAGTCAGGTTCGGATTCAGGGAACCGCACCTGACTGCAGGCTGCGAACTGACGCGCAATACGCATCGCGATGCATTGATCATGCCCGGTCTTGGCAGAGACCATAGGCGCAATGCCACTCGATATCGCGAATCGCCGCCTCCCCGAGCGCTCCACCTACCGCCGCGACGGCGACCTGTGGCTGATCGAATTGAAATTGCGCGAGCCGCGCCAGTTGTTTCACACCCTCGATCCGGCACCATTTCACGAAAAGGACCTGGATCCAGCTGCCGAACAATATATTGAAGACGCGGTACGTGAGATAGGACAGGACAAGCCCATGAAATTGATCGTGCATCTGCCGGCAGCGATGTGCGACTCGGATGACGCACACTCCCTGCCGCAGGCGGTCGCGAACTACTTTGACAGCCGTGCGCGGCAGGCACGGGTTGATCTGCGTCGATTGTTGAGTCGTGGCGGTCTCAACCTTGCCATAGGTGTCGGATTCCTGATTGCGTGTTTGTGGCTGCGCCGATTGATGATCGCGACTGCGGGCTTCGAAGTGCTGGCCGAGGGACTACTGATCATCGGTTGGGTGGGATTGTGGCGCCCGGTCGAAATCTTTCTCTATGACTGGTGGCCTATCCGCCGCCAACAACAGCGATTCGCAGCGGTCGCACGCATGCCTATTCTGATTGTGCCGGAGGGCTGAGACCTGGACTGCGCGTCAATTAGCTGTCGTCGCTCTGATTCGCGAACACTTCGCTGTGCTGCCGGTCATGAACGACAACTGTCACAGCGCGCGCACGATGCTCGACGCCTACGCCGCTTGGGCACAGGGCGCGGCCGCATCCGACGTCGCGGCGGTCCGCCGGGCTACGGGTATCGGGACCGACACACCGGGGACCGATCGGCCCGGACTACTTCGGCGGAGAGAGAAAGATTGCTCGCGGCTTCGCCGTCGTCGGTCGCCGCCGCTTCGCGTCGGCTCCCCGAACCCGACTGGTCAACACTCGAAACTGGCGGGAGAGAGACATCCTCATCGGCCGCCAGGTACCTGATTCTGAGGGGCTATTCTCGCTGTTGAATTAAAATACCATCAAAAGTACCAACAGAAATACAGGGCGGGAGCGACTCCTAGAGGCTCGCAATACGTAATGTAGTTCTACCTACCTTGGCCTCGTCCAATCCCTCCGCCTCGAGATTGACGCATGCGGCTCTAGCCGGACTAGCGGCAAGCAGGCGGCGGCCTTAGCGTCGTCAGCTGTGCGATTCGAGGTGGCGAGACCAGTTTTATAGACTTTTTCTTTCAATCACTTAGCAGACCCGCCCTCACGCTACGGTGGCATGAAAGCGCATCAAGGTGCACGAAACGCTATGTTTTCGCTATGTTCTTTCGGGCGCCATTTCCGATGCATTCGCGCGTGCAACTGTGTCACCGCCTCTTTTCGCGGGACCGAAGGCAGCCAATCCTTGGAATTGCCTGCGCTTTGAACTGACGAAAGACACATCCTCATCAACAGCTAAGTATCTGGGCCGAATCAGCGGGAATGCTAAGATCGACCGGTTCGACATCCACGCACAAGAGTTGAACGCCTCGATCGCCACCGCCAGGGACGTTGGCAATCAGACGGCAGTCCGGCGCGGCGACATGGTACGGGGATCGACTTCAACGGTCACGCAGAAATACGGCTGGCGCACAGCAGCTCGTCGAGCTCGGCATGGTAAACAGCCGCATGAAGGACTACTTCGACCTTTGGATTCTGCTCCGTGACCAAAGAATTGATCGCCGACTTGTGGCAAAAGCAATTCGCGCAACTTTCGAGCGCCGGCAGACCAAGATCCCCGTCAACGCGCCACTGGGTCTGTCAATAGAGTTTGCATCGGATGCGCTGAAGACTTCTCAATGGAACGCGTTTGTCGCGCGGAACAATCTGGACACGCCTGAGTTGGGCCATGTTCTAGATGTCCTACGGGAGCGCGTTGACGGGTTTTTGCCTAGTAAGGAAGATCAACGATGAAACCAGCGGGCGTAGAGGTAACCACCGGAGGC